>NZ_ACZV01000004.1:1200000-1500000 GCF_000176235.1 Vibrio orientalis CIP 102891 = ATCC 33934
GCCTTGATTGGTGTCGAAGGTGCCTGTAGCAAACGCCTGCCCCGGTGAAGATCCGTAAACAGTGTCATCTTCGTTGACGGTAAACTTGCTACCATCACCAAAGCCGTCAATCTTAGCCATGTCATCACCAACATTAACCACAAGGTCACTGTTTGGCGACTTGTCACTATCGCTGTCTACCGCGTAAATAGGAAGGTGAACTTCTAGGTTGTCTTGACCTTGTACGCTATGGTCAAGCTCTTGCAGCAAGGTGACGGAGTAGTTGCCAAGGCTCGATTGGTCTAACGTGATACTCAGGACGTCAACTTGGTTAGTCACACCGTTTTCGGTCACGGTAATATAACCGCGATATACACCATCCGAGCTCTCTTCTAAGAACACTCGTTGCCCACCAGAGAAGATGCCGTCAGCATCCGCTCGGCCATTAAATTCGGCCACATCAATCTTCAGTGCCGTAACAGTATCACTGCCTGTTTCAAATGTGATCGTACCGCTCGCACTCGTCTCCGTAGAACCGACGCCTGAGCCATCACCCAAGCCCGCTTCATAGACGTTAGCTTCGGTAATTTTCGTGATCACCGGATCGTTACCGTCGGTAATGGTCAGCTCAACCTGACTGGTTAAGCTGTCACCGTCATTATCCGTCACGGTCACCACAATGGTGTGTTTCACTTCATCACTTGAAGCGTGGTCTACGTTGCTGTTTGGAATAAACGAGAGCGTGCCGTCTGGTGTAATAACCACTTTACCATCGGTCACTGGGTAGTCGGTTTTGCCCGCTTCAAGAGTGTACGAAGTGCCATCAAAGGTAAATGACGTCACTTGGCCTTGATCTGCACCCGCTTCGGTCAGCACATCGATAATGTTACTTTGCGCCGAGCTATCAGTGTCAGGCTCAACCACACTGAGCGTACCGTTAGCCACCACTTGAATATCATCACCCACATTAACCACTAGGTCACTGTTTGGCGACTTGTCACTATCGCTGTCTACCGCGTAAATAGGAAGGTGAACTTCTAGGTTGTCTTGACCTTGAACGCTATGGTCAAGCTCTTGCAGCAAGGTAACGGAGTAGTTGCCAAGGTTCGATTGGTCTAACGTAATACTCAGAGCGTCAACTTGGCTAGTCACGCCGTTTTCTGTCACGGTGATATAACCGCGATATACACCATCCGAGCTCTCTTCCAAGATCACTCGTTGCCCACCAGAGAAGATGCCGTCAGCATCCGCTCGGCCATTAAATTCAGCCACATCAATCTTCAGTGCCGTAACGCTGTCACTGCCAGTTTCAAATGTGATGGTGCCGCTCGCACTCGTCTCTGTTGAGCCGACGCCTGAGCCATCACCCAAGCCCGCTTCATACACGTTAGCTTCGGTAATTTGGGTGATCACCGGATCGTTACCGTCGGTAATGGTCAGCTCAACCTGACTGGTTAAGCTGTCACCGTCATTATCCGTCACGGTCACCACAATGGTGTGTTTCACTTCATCACTTGAAGCGTGGTCTACGTTGCTGTTTGGAATAAACGAGAGCGTGCCGTCTGGTGTAATAACCACTTTACCATCGGTCACTGGGTAGTCGGTTTTGCCCGCTTCAAGAGTGTACGAAGTGCCATCAAAGGTAAATGACGTCACTTGGCCTTGATCTGCACCCGCTTCGGTCAGCACATCGATAATGTTACTTTGCGCCGAGCTATCAGTGTCAGGCTCAACCACACTGAGCGTGCCGTTAGCCACCACTTGAATATCATCACCAACATTAACCACAAGGTCACTGTTTGGCGACTTGTCACTATCGCTGTCTACCGCGTAAATAGGAAGGTGAACTTCTAGGTTATCTTGACCTTGAACGTTATGGTCAAGCTCTTGCAGCAAGGTGACGGAGTAGTTGCCAAGGCTCGATTGGTCTAACGTAATACTCAGAGCGTCAACTTGGCTAGTCACACCGTTTTCGGTCACGATAATATAACCGCGATATACACCATCCGAGCTCTCTTCCAAGATCACTCGTTGCCCACCAGAGAAGATGCCGTCAGCATCCGCTCGGCCATTAAATTCGGCCACATCAATCTTCAGAGCCGTAACGCTGTCACTGCCAGTTTCAAATGTGATCGTACCGCTCGCACTCGTCTCCGTGGAACCGACGCCTGAGCCATCACCCAAGCCCGCTTCATAGACGTTAGCTTCGGTAATTTGGGTGATCACCGGATCGTTACCGTCGGTAATGGTTAGCTCAACCTGACTGGTTAAACTGTCACCGTCGTTATCCGTCACGGTCACCACAATGGTGTGTTTCACTTCATCATTTGAAGCGTGGTCTACGTTGCTGTTTGGAATAAACGAGAGCGTGCCGTCTGGCGTGATAACCACTTTACCATCGGTTACTGGGTATTCGGTTTTGCCCGCTTCAAGAGTGTACGAAGTACCATCAAAGGTAAATGACGTCACTTGGCCTTGGTCTGCGCCCGCTTCGGTCAGCACATCAATAATGTTGCTTTGCGCCGAGCTATCAGTGTCAGGCTCAACCACACTGAGCGTACCGTTAGCCACCACTTGAATATCATCACCCACATTAACCACTAGATCACTGTTTGGCGACTTATCACTATCGCTGTCTACCGCGTAAATAGGAAGGTGAACTTCTAGGTTATCTTGACCTTGAACGTTATGGTCAAGCTCTTGCAGCAAGGTAACGGAGTAGTTGCCAAGGCTCGATTGGTCTAACGTAATACTCAGAACGTCAACTTGGCTAGTCACACCGTTTTCGGTCACGACAATATAACCGCGATATACACCATCCGAGCTCTCTTCCAAGATCACTCGTTGCCCACCAGAGAAGATGCCGTCAGCATCCGCTCGGCCATTAAATTCGGCCACATCAATCTTCAGTGCCGTAACACTGTCACTGCCGGTTTCAAATGTGATGGTGCCGCTCGCACTCGTCTCCGTGGAGCCGACGCCTGAGCCATCACCCAAGCCCGCTTCATACACGTTAGCTTCGGTAATTTGGGTGATCACCGGATCGTTACCGTCGGTAATGGTCAGCTCAACCTGACTGGTTAAGCTGTCACCGTCGTTGTCCGTCACGGTCACCACAATGGTGTGTTTCACTTCATCATTTGAAGCGTGGTCTACGTTGCTGTTTGGAATAAACGAAAGCGTGCCGTCTGGCGTAATAACCACTTTACCATCGACCACTGGGTATTCGGTTTTGCCCGCTTCAAGAGTGTAAGAAGTGCCATCAAAGGTAAACGAAGTCACTTGGCCTTGGTCTGCACCCGCCTCGGTAATAATGTTGATGGTATTACTTTCAGCAGAATCACCAACCGTAGGTTCAATGACGCTTAAGCTGCCATTAGCTACAATCTGGATATCATCGCCAACGTTGACGATGAGATCCGAGCGCGCCGATTGATCATTATCGGCATCGATAGCAAACACAGGCAATGAAATAGAAACAATGTCTCCTTGAACTGCGCTCCCCTGCTCGCCTTGATCAATTTCTTCAAGTAATTCAACTTTGTAGTTGGCGTTGAATGTAGTCTCCGTCGTCGCCACATCACCAATCGACACTTTAAGCACATCAACGCGAGCGCCATTTAAGGTGATATAACCGACATAGTTGCCTGGTTGGCCCACGACGGTTTCAAGAACAATCGTTTGTCCCTGAGAAGTAATAGGAGAAGATTGCTGAGAAGCATTAAATGCTTCAACATCGATTTGAAGTTCGGTAACCGTATCACTACCAAGCTCGCCGGTTAACGAACCGGAATACTCAGTCTCTGTTGGACCTACTTTAGAGCCATCACCTAAGCCAGCTTCGTAAACGTTGGCAACATCAATTGAGGTAAATTCTGGTGCCGAGCCATCATTAATCGATACTTGCGCATCAATAGGAACCTCGATCGGATTGCCACCCACATCAGTACCAGTGATCTCAAACGAGACCGTAATTTGATCATCCGTGAAGGCAACTTGACCGCCTCCTACTGAAGGTACGTGGTCAATAGGTTGGGAAATGGTCGTTGTCAGTTCTAAGCTAACGTCTTTTCCAACACTGGTAACATCAATATCAATACGGAGTACTTCTTCACCGTTTAATACACCGACAATTGAATTATCTGCAGCATTGTAAGTAAATGAAACCGCTTCACCGTTTGAGGTAATGTCTGAGTTTAGTTCATTGAGGAGAGAAGCAAGAGAAAGTGTGTCAGGAACAAATGAACTAGGGTCGAGAGCTAAACCACCAGCAAATATAGTCGCCGAGCTTGTTGTTGAAACTGGGTAGGTAGAGCCGGATAAGTCACCTTCGGTTAACTGAGCAGTTAAGCTCTCCCCGCCATCAGCAAGAATTAACGGCGCTATATCGTCATCTCGAATAATGGTGTCATCGTCATTGGCAAAACCCGATGTTTCAAAGAAAGTGCTTGCAAGCACCTCGGCACCGTTATAGTCAATGGTAACAAAACCAGCATTTGCGGAACCAACGCCTCCACCAGCGGCGGTCGCTTCGAGTAATTCTGTTGGGTCAGCACCTTCTAAAATAGCTTGCTGAATAGCAGCTAAATCTTCCGTTCCAAATGATGCAGAGTCGAGCTGAGGAATGTCAAAATTCACCTCGGCCGCGATTGGAGCATTCCCCCAAACATCCTGCTCTTGCTCACAGGCGACACAGTTTTCCCCAAACTGAAAATCAGAATGTGCCGTTTCAATAACAAGCGTCGAACGATTAGATGTAATGACAATCCCGCCGGCGTTTATCTGATCACCGACACTCAATTTATGCGCTTTACCATCAGGGTTAACCCCAACCACATCCCCGGAAACTTCTTTTACAATTGCAGCTTGGCGTACAACTTCCACGTCCATAAGGTCTCCTCAAACACTTAGAACCTTTAAACTGATTTATTTTTTATAAATTTTGTAACCAAGAGTAACACAATAAAGCACATACTTCTTATTTTTCAGTCAATTACACCAATTATGCACTCAGTCTCAGCTAATTATAAGTATAGGTAATATAAGGAAATTTTTGAAATATTTAGTGACCTACACATGTATGCTGATGAAAAATGAGCGGATTGTGTCAAAAGTGAGAATGCTAAGAATAAGTGAAACGGAGTGAATATAATTAAGCTATGGAAGATAAAAAAACGGGCATACATGCCCGATTGATATGTCAACTAACACAAAGCCTGAAATGCGCAGTCCATTACGCTGAGAACCATTACCCTAAAAAGGGGACCGTAAGTTAATTGCGACATTTCTAATGAGCTGGTGAGGTTAGTTACGGTTCGTAGTTCGGATTCATAAGTTGATAGCGATACTCTTGATCCGCTTTAGATTCAACGACCATTTGCAGTAAAAATAGTCCTGTATTACTTAAACCACATTTGACACCACATGGCTCAGAGTAATCTAAGTCGAGTTCACTGGCATGCTCTGCATCCATTGATAGCTTTGAATTCGAACTAAGTGGCTCTTCTAGCGCTGGAACATCATCCGACTGGGGAAGTGAGTATAAGAAAAGATCTTCCGATGCAACGGTCACTTTACTTACCGCCGTTAAGCTTAATAAGACTAAAGAAAGTTTTCGCCACATAACATCACCCCAAATAACAACAACCCGCCGATTATATAGTCACACACTGCTGGTACAACAAAAAAGCTCCCGAAGGAGCTTTTAATTTTTATAACTAGGATTTATTTAACAGCGCAATTATTTGTTGTTACGACGCTCAGCAACGGCATCAGCTAGCTGACGAAGTACTTTCTCTGTGTCATCCCAACCAATACATGCATCAGTGATAGACTGACCGTAGGTAAGTGTTTCACCTGCTACTAGGTCCTGACGACCTTCTACAAGGTGCGATTCAATCATGACACCGAAGATCGCATCTTCACCACCTGAGATTTGGCCCGCTACATCTTCCGAAACGACCATCTGACGTTGGTATTGCTTAGAGCTATTTGCGTGACTGAAATCAATCATCACTTTTTGCGGCAGACCTGATGCTTCAAGCTCTTGCTTGATGGCACCAACATGATCCGCACTGTAGTTAGGTTCTTTACCACCACGCAATATGATATGACAATCTGGGTTACCTGCGGTTTCAATAATAGCAGAGTGACCGTACTTAGTTACCGACAAGAAATGGTGTGAAGCACTTGCAGAGCGAATCGCATCAGATGCAATCTTAATGTTGCCGTCTGTACCATTTTTAAAACCGACTGGGCACGAAATACCTGATGCTAGTTCACGGTGTACTTGCGATTCAGTCGTACGCGCACCAATTGCACCCCAGCTGATCAGATCCGCTACGTACTGAGGCGTGATCATATCAAGGAATTCACTTGCCGTTGGCATGCCCATATCAGTCAGATCTAGCAGCAGTTTACGACCTATACGAAGACCGTCGTTAATCTTGAACGTATCGTTTAAGTACGGGTCATTGATAAGACCTTTCCAACCTACTGTTGTGCGCGGCTTTTCAAAGTAAACGCGCATCACAACTTCAAGACGGTCACCAAGTTCATCACGAAGAACTTTAAGGCGTTTACCATATTCAATCGCAGCTTCTGGATCATGGATTGAACAAGGGCCAATGATAACTAGCAGACGATCATCATCACCCTTTAAGATATTTGAGATCGCTTCTCTTGAACGAAATGTTGTTGAAGAAGCAGATTCAGTTGCTGGAAACTTCTCTAAAACCGCAACTGGTGGTAATAATTCTTTTGATTTATTAATTCGTACATCATCAGTTTGAAACATCGCTTACTTCTTCCTATTTCTCTCGACTTGAACGCTACACCGAAATGAGGTGGTGAAAAAACGCTCATGCTTTATTGTTCCTGTTCTGTGTAACTTATCTAGCAAAAACTTAGCTTGCAAGCACTTTTTTGAATAAAAGGCAATATTTCCTATATTTTTACAATTTACACAACATGTAAAAAATAAATTACACATCAAGTAATTGATCTATTCCTCATGGATTCTACGTACAATGCCAGCACGCAAGATGCAATATCTTGCTGATATTGCTAATGTATGCATATAACTAGAATCAAAATAAGATTAGGCATGAACGCCATTGAATTTAATAATGTCGACAAGTGGTTCGGCACATTCCAAGCGCTTAAAGGGATTAACCTGAGTGTATCGAAGGGTGAAATATTAGTGGTCTGTGGGCCATCTGGGTCTGGGAAATCCACTTTAATCCGTACAGTTAATCGTTTGGAGTCTATCTCTAACGGCAACATTTCAGTACTTGGCAGTAGTGAAATAGCACCGAAAGCCGGCAAAGTGGGGATGGTTTTTCAACACTTCAATCTATTCCCGCACCTCACTGTTCTCGAGAACTTAACTCTCGCACCAACTCGCACTCTCGGCTTATCTAAAGCGGAAGCAACTGAGCGTGCAATGCATTTTCTTAGCCGCGTGAACATCGAAGATCAGGTCAATAAGTATCCAATACAATTGTCAGGAGGTCAGCAGCAACGGGTCGCCATTGCGCGTTCACTGTGCATGCAGCCTGAAATTTTACTGTTCGATGAGCCGACCTCTGCGTTAGACCCTGAGACCATCCAAGAAGTGTTAGACGTTATGATGGATTTGGCAAATGACGGTATCACTATGATGTGCGTCACTCACGAAATGGGATTCGCGCGTAAAGTGGCCGATAGGGTTATCTTTATGGATCAAGGGGAGATCCTCGAAGTCAACTCGCCACAACAATTGTTCTCTAATCCGAGTCATCCGAGAACTCAGCAGTTTCTGCAACAGATTTTGAGTCACTAAGGCATGATGAACGTACTTAAGCCTGTTTTATCTGCCCTACTGCAAATTGCCCTTTTAGCGATCGGTATTGTGTGGCTGTTAGATTCCGGTGCAAGAAGCATGGGCTACCAGTGGCAATGGGAACGCGTCCCTGATTACATCCTATTTTTTGAAGATGGTGAGTGGTGGCCAGCGGAACTATTAGATGGCCTTGTTGTGACTATCAAAATCTCTGCTTTAAGCCTCTGCTTTACCCTACTGATTGGCCTAACAACAGCGGCGCTCAAGCTATCTGACTCCTGGGTGGGTAGAGGTATAGCAAATTTATATATAGAGGTGATTCGTAACACACCGCTACTGGTGCAAATTTATGTTCTTTATTTTGTATTTGGCCCAGTAATTGGCCTAGATCGATTTGCAACAGCTGTATTAGCGCTTTCTCTTTTCCAAGGCGCCTACACCGCAGAGATATTCCGTGGTGGTCTAAATAGTATTCCTAAAGAGCAATTTGAGGCAGCAAAATCGCTTGGACTCAACCCGTTTTACACCTTCTACGATGTCATTCTACCGCAGCTCTTACAACGGACTTTACCCCCTCTCACCAATGAAGTGATTTCACTGATTAAGAACTCTTCAATTGTCAGTGTAATGGCTATTTTTGATTTAACGACAGAGGGACGTAACATCGTCTCAGAAACGGCAATGCCTTTTGAAATTTGGTTCACTGTTGCCGCTATTTATCTTTCTCTGACGCTGATGTTGTCAGGGGTTTCTGTTTGGATGGAACATAAACTTGGCGCTAGTTGGCGCGGACAATAAAGGAAATAACTATGCAAAACTTAGGGAGAGCTTTGTTAAAAGGTAAACGCTTCAAAGCTACTATTACCGCATTGCTAGGCTTAGCTATCAGCTTGCCGAGCATCGCCTCTGAAACCCCTAACCTCGATAAAATTAATGATCGTGGGACATTAAGAGTGGGGATGTCGACCTTCGTCCCTTGGGCGATGAGAGACAGGCAAGGTGACTTAATCGGCTTTGAAATTGATGTAGCGAAAAGGCTAGCTAAAGATTCTGGCTGGAAGGTGGAATTTGTTCCAACCGCTTGGGATGGCATCATTCCTGCTCTTCTCGCGCAGAAGTTCGACGTCATCATTGGTGGTATGAGCATTACCCCTGAACGAGCAAAGAGTGTCCTGTTCACATCTCCTTATTCTCATTCAGGCGTTCAAATTGCTGCGAATAAAGAACTAGCGAGCGGCTTCTCCGAATTTAGTGACTTTGATTCACGCCGCATAAAGATAGCGGCTCGCCGCGGTGCTCATACTGTTCAAGTTGCTCGTGAAACTTTCCCGAAAGCAAAAATTCTTCAATTTGACGACGATGCACAAGCATTCCAAGAAGTGCTAAATGGCAACGCTCATGCAGTTATCGCCTCTAGCCCTAAACCTGAACATGAAACAGTAAAAAATAGCGATAAACTGTTTATTCCTTTCACTGAGCGCCTGTCAAAAGGTAACGAAGCGTTTGCGGTACGCTTAGGCGAAGCTGACAAAGAAGCCTTCTTCAACGCTTGGATTCAAGCCCGTACCGACGATGGCTGGTTGAAAGAGCGCTACGAATATTGGTTCTCTACCCTTGATTGGCAAAATCAAATCGCCTCTGGTCAATAATTGCGGCCGCCCTACCCAGTTAAATGGGTAGGGCCCTGCTGCTAAGAAATCACGCTAGGAAATAACTCAACGTGTCAAAAGCTAAATTACTCCCTCATCCAACTTCAAATGAATCCAATCGCACATTCAATAAGCTCGATGTTGTGCTCATTGTGATTCTATTAGCTGTAGCATATTGGTTATACGACCGCTCAGCCGTGGGAGTAAACTATAACTGGCGCTGGCAAGAGGCGCTGGGATTAATCTTCACACCGCGCTCTGATGGCTCATTGCCATATTTTATTCAGGGGCTGATTTCGACACTACGCATCAGCATTTGGGGGATGCTATTGGCCCTAACCTTAGGTACGGTTCTCGGCCTAGCAAGACAATCAACGGTCGCTGTCTTGCGCCTTCCTGCCAATGCGTTCGTTCAGCTAATTCGCAATATACCGCCGTTGGTATTTGTATTCATTTTCTATTTTTTCATCTCCAGCCAGCTTATCCCGTTGCTTGGTCTCAACGATTTACTTCGCAACCACCATGGTAATCTTAACGTTATTCAAAGCGTTCTGTTTGGTCCGGCTAACCTATGGGAAAACATACTCTCAGGGATCTTATGTGTTGGGTTACTTTCTTCTGCCTATGTTGCAGAAGTCGTACGTTCTGGATTAACTAGTATCCCAAGAGGCCAGTGGGAAGCGGCAGACTCGTTAGGTTTATCCGCTTGGGTGAAATACCGCTATGTCATTGCCCCGCAAGTATTGGCGGCAATCACACCGGCCCTAGCAGGACAAGCCATTTCATTAGTCAAAGATACTTCCATTGTGTCGCTGATTTCGATTCAAGAAATGACGTTCGTTGGCACTGAAATGGCCAACTCCTCCGGTTTGATATTTGAAATTTGGTTGATCGTAGGTCTCGCTTATCTAGTCTTATGCCTGACGCTTTCTTTTATCTTTAAGCGCATTGAAAAACGTAGTCTTCAGCACCTGCAACGGTAAGGTGCTCTAGCAGGTAAGTGCTGACTACATAATGTAGTGATCGATCAGTAAAGCGACAAAAAGCAACATCAAATGGTAGATAGAGAAGACAAATGTCTTAATCGCTCGACTCTCGTCATTGGTGTACTTCAATTTCCACGCATGCCAGACAAACAACGAACATAGTACCGTCGATGCAGTAAGATAGAAGATCCCGGTCATTCCGACTAAAGCGGGTAACAGACAAATCAGATACAACAGTACCGTATAAAGCAAAATCGATGTTTTGGTGTATTCCACGCCATGAGTTACAGGCAACATCGGAATGTCTGCTTTAGCGTAATCATCTTTACGGTGAATCGCTAACGCCCAAAAATGTGGTGGCGTCCAAATGAAAATGATCATAACCAATAACCACGCATGGGCATGAAGCTCGCCTGTCACGGCAGTCCAGCCCAATAACGGAGGCATCGCCCCAGCAATCCCCGCTATGACAATATTTTGCGGCGTTGCGCGCTTCAAATAGAGCGTGTAGACCACTGCATAACCGAGTAAACTCGCGAAGGTAAGCCAAGCAGTTAAAGCGTTCACTCCCGCATAAAGAACAACAAACCCAACCACCCCGATCGCCAGAGCAAAACCAAACACATGGCTTGATTTGATCTCACCGGAAGGCAGTGGACGCTTATAAGTTCGCGCCATAATCGCATCGATTCTTTGATCAATCAGATGATTGAATGCAGCCGCTGAACCTGCCATCAAACCAATACCTAGCAAGCCAAGAACAGTACCTTGAATCGGCAGTGCTCCCGGAACCGCTAAACACATACCAACCAGTGCGGTAAGCAACATCAAGGCGACCACTTTCGGCTTTGTCAGTGACAAATAGCTTCGCCATAAGGCTTTTTGGGGGATAGAAGTAACACTTATCGATTTACTCATGAGTATTCTCCTTGTTGTTCCGCAGATCGTGTCGAGTAAACGCTAGAGAGTTGCCATATTAGGTAGTTCGCCCTCAAGACCGATAGCAATAGCAGCGCAGCACCTAGGTTATGCGCCACGGCGACGGCCAACGGTAAGCTAAATACCACGTTGCCTACCCCTAGAGCGATTTGTAACGTTAACAGCGCTAATATTATTTGACCGTTGCGACGAAGCAAATTGCTTCCATATCGAATTAACTGTATTGCCAGCGCCACGGTAAACACTGTGACTACCAAGGCCCAAATACGGTGGGTAACATGAATGGTCATCCTCGCGCCGTAATCGAGTGTGCCAAATTCGTAACTCTGTTTTTCTGGTTGAATCAAATCAAATGCATGTTTGAAATCTAAGTGGGATACCCAGTCCCCTTGGCAAATCGGTAACGTCGTACACATTAAGGCAGCATAGTTTGATGATGTCCAACCACCTAATGCGACTTGGCCAATCACCACAATTAACGTCACCAGCGCAAATGGTTTTATCCACGCTAAATTCCGCAAAGTATGGCTCTCTAAGTCATTGTTAGCAATTGCTGACCAGTAAGCAAGTGCTAACAGACTGAATAGGGTAAAGCCACCCAGTAAATGCCCCATCACCACCAAAGGCATCAGTTTCATAGTCACGGTCCACATTCCGAGTAAAGCTTGGAATACCACCACAATTGAAAGCGAAGTCGCCAATAGCGTCGAGAGCATCTGCGTACGGATCCCGACTAAGGTGATGGCAAACACAACAAGCCCTAGAGTGCCGGCAAAATAGCGGTGAATCATCTCAAGCCAAGCTTTATCTGCTTCGACTATCAAGGTGGGATAAAGTGTCTTAGCTAAAGCAATCTCATGTTGCTCGTTCGGTACGGTAAGTTGGCCGTAACAACCGGGCCAATCAGGACAACCCAACCCGGCATCTGCAAGTCTTGTGTATGCACCAAGCATCACCACAACAAAGGTGAGAAACAGGCTAAAACGAATAAGATTAATCAGTTTCATACCCAAGCTCCTCCATTAACCGACACGAGAAAGTTTTAATAGCTTACGTAAATCAGCCAGCAAGCCTTTACTCTGAGGGACCAGCTCTGATGGTGAATTCACTTTCGGGTAGCGCATAACTAATTGACCCAATGGATCGACAATCACAAATTCAAACTGCCCGACCACTTGAGCAAACTCTTGGTTGACTTCCAAGCGCTGATAGCTGCCCTCAGGTGCTTCAATTGAGTCGCTATTTGGAGTGATGAGGAGCACTGGTTGAACACGTTGCTGGTATTTACCGAGTGCAAGGTGACTTTGCCCCAGCAGATAAATTTGTTGCTGGCAAAACTCATCGCATTTATCAGGAATAACGTAGCCCAGTTGCCACTGTTGCTGCTGATAGGGATTGGTTAAGCCGAAAGAGTCAAGCGTTGAGTGTGGCTCAATTAGCTCACCTTTATTGGTCACTCCCGATTGATACCAATGCTGACTGAGTACTGTTTTCGCCATAATCGCTGGCAGAGCGAACATCACGACAAGACTGATGAAAATGATGCGGCCACGATAGACTGGGTTATTAATCATCTTTGCGCTCCTTGCTTAAACAAGCGAATCAAAATAATGCTACTTAGCAGTAATAAGGCGGCAGCCATTGAGAACCATTGCACCGCATATCCATGGTGTTTTTCCGACTTCATCGCAACAGGTTGCCAAGGTTGCGGGTAAGGCCAGTTATCTGCTTTCGGCTGTACAACATATCTTGCCAGTTCGATGTCCCAAGCTTTCTCTAGCTGATCGAAGTTTAAGTTTTGAATCCGACTTGGGACACCTGACTCTAGGTATAAATCATGACTCAGAGGATTCGGCAACTTTCGATATAAACGCCCTTGCACCGTCATAGGCTCCACCAGCCAATCGACCTCAGGTAATTGCGTTCTGAGCTTAGGCGCTCGAATGAAACCTCTCTCTAGCAAGACCCACTCACCACCTTCCGCTTTGACCAGTTGCAAGGCGATATAACCGACCTCACCTTGATAGCTCTGATTATCGAGTAACAAATATCTATCTTTCACTGGCAGCGCTTGAAACTCGACCTTTACCCCAGTTGGTATCGCTAGCTGAACTGCCGATATTTGCTCTAACGAAATCCATTGTTGAGACTCTCTCTGACTAACCTGCTGTTCTATCGCTTTTTTTTCTTCAGCTCTCGAAAGCTGCCACAACCCCAAGTTGACCAATATTGAAAAGGCAACCACAGTTAAAAGAACAACAATCCAAACACGTCTGGTATTGAGCTGAGCAAAAAAGGAGCTCCTCATGGTATTCATTTTTAAACTGTTATTAGTGCTGCTACTGCTTTTCATCCTAATCAACCTTGGCCGAGCAATGTTTGAAATGGTCAAAGGCCCCAACTCAAACGACGAAGAAGAGTCTGACGACTCACTTGAAGATGACAAACCTATGAGCTTCTATTTGGGTCGCCGCGTATTTCTTTCTGCCCTAGCCGTGATATTGATGGTTGCTGCTCTACTTTCCGGTTTTATCGAGCCCAATGTCCGTCCATACTAAACGGCTTAATTAAACGTTAAATCACATAAACAAAGACGAATAAACATAGCCAAACGACATCAACGAAGTGCCAGTACCAACTACCCGCTTGAAAGGCGAAATGATCTTTCGGCGTAAAATGGTCTTTGGCAACCCTCGCCAACAAGACAATCAAAATGGTTGTGCCAAGGAATACGTGCATGCCATGGAAACCCGTCAACAAAAAGAAGGTGTTGCCATAAACGCCTGATTGCAACGTCAGTCCTAAGTCTTGATATGCGTGGGCGTATTCGACACCTTGGTAATACAGAAAGAAACACGCCAAGACGATGGTAATTTCAAGCCAGACAATCAGCGCCATTCGCTTGTTCTTTTCTAAACTGACATGAGCAAAGTGCAGTGTGACTGACGACGCCAATAGTAACAGCGTATTGATCAGCGGAATCCCTTTCCAAGACATAGCCGTGGTCGTATCACCTCCGGGAGTCAAAGTCAGCGGCCACAATGCTTCAAAGGCAGGCCATAACACCTCATGTGTCATCTCATTGTTGCCTGCGCCTCCGAGCCAAGGCACCGAAATGATTCGCGCGTAAAATAGCGCCCCGAAGAAGGCGCCAAAGAACATAATCTCAGAGAAAATGAACCAACTCATTCCTTGGCGAAATGAGCGTGATATCTGCGCCGAATATTTGCCGCTCATCGATTCGGTGATCACATTGCTGAACCAACCAGCGAACATGTAGAGCAGAAATAGAAAGCCAGATAACAAAATCAGCTTACCAAAGACGCTTCCATCGCCCCCTTCTGCCATGTTCTGTACCGTCAGCCCTGCGCCGACTGCGATCAAAAATAAAGATACCGCGCCAACAATTGGCCAACTACTTTGAGCGGGAACGTAATAAGGCTGATGTTTAGAACTCATTGTGTTGCTCCTTGCATCGCTTCACTGTTAATGACAGGTGAAGTGTTCGCTATCTCTTGCGGGGCTGTCTTATCGGTAATGTCGTAAAGGGTGTAAGACAGCGTTAGCGTATGAATGGATTCGGGAATATCAGGTTCGATATAAAAAATCAGAGGCATTTCAGCATTTGCTTTCGCTTGCAACGGTTGTTGGTTGAAGCAAAAACACTCAATTTTATTAAAATAGGTCGCACCAAGACCTGGCGAAACCGACGGCACAGCTTGACCAACAATCTCTTGGCCAGAGAGGTTTTTTGCCAAGTAAGCCGTTTGAATCACTTGACCGGGATGAACATCCATAGAAGTCTGCGTTGGCGTGAATGACCAAGGGATACCTTGATTATTGTGGGCCATAAATTCGACTCGAATTAGCCGAGACGTATCTGGCACCATACCTTGCGGCTGAATCGCAGATTCACTATTGGTTTTGCCATTGATACCCAGTGCATCGCACATCACATCGTAAAGCGGCACAAGCGCAAAGCCAAAGCCAAACATCGCTAGCACCGCAACGCATAGTTTTAAAGTCAGTTTATGGTTTGATTTCGCTTGTCCATCCATGGTCGCCACCTAGTCCACTTTTGGTGGCGTAGAGAAGGTATGATGTGGCGCTGGGCTTGGTACTGTCCATTCTAAGCCTTCTGCTCTTTCCCATGGCTTCGCAGACGCTTTCTCACCACCTTTGATACATTTGATGACCAGCCATAAGAAAATGAGCTGCGACAGTCCAAAGGCAAAGCCACCGATCGACACAACCTGGTTAACATCGGCAAACTGAATCGCATAATCGGGAATCCGTCTTGGCATGCCTGCTAGACCTAAGAAATGCATAGGGAAGAACAACACATTGACTGAAATCACCGAACACCAGAAATGCCACAGGCTCAGTTTGTGGTCATACATATTTCCGGTCCATTTCGGTAGCCAGTAATACGCCGCCGCCATAATCGAGAACACCGCACCCGACACCAATACATAGTGGAAATGAGCCACGACAAAATAAGTATCATGGTATTGGAAATCAGCCGGAACAATCGCCAGCATCAAGCCAGAAAAGCCACCAATGGTGAACAGAATAATAAAGGCGATGGCAAACAACATCGGCGTTTCAAACGTCATCGCCCCGCGCCACATAGTCGCCACCCAATTAAACACCTTAACTCCGGTGGGCACGGCGATTAGCATGGTGCAGTACATAAAGAAGAGTTCAGCAAACACCGGCATCCCAGTGGTGAACATATGGTGAGCCCAGACTAAAAACGACAACAATGCGATACTACAGGTCGCGTAAACCATCGAGTGGTAGCCAAACAGTTTTTTGCCACTAAATGCTGGGAGAATCGCTGAAATGATACCAAATGATGGCAAGATCATGATGTAGACTTCCGGGTGACCAAAGAACCAGAAGATATGCTGGAACATCACCGGATCACCACCGCCCGCCGCATCGAAGAAAGAGGTACCAAAGTATTTGTCAGTTAACACCATGGTCACAGCCCCGGCGAGCACTGGCATAACAGCAATGAGTAAGAAAGCGGTGATAAGCCATGTCCAAACAAACATTGGCATTTTGAACCACGTCATACCCGGTGCGCGCATGTTGACGATGGTCACTATCACGTTGATTGCGCCCATGATCGAGCTAATCCCCATGATATGGACTGAAAACACAAACAAGGCCGTACTGTCAGGTCCATAGGTGGTAGAAAGCGGCGCGTAGAACGTCCACCCGAAATCAGGACCGCCACCTTCGGTAAATAACGAAGCCAGTAAAATGGCAAAAGCGAACGGTAGAATCCAGAAACTAAGATTATTCATCCGCGGCAACGCCATATCTGGCGCACCAATCATCATCGGGATCATCCAGTTAGCAAGACCTGTAAATGCAGGCATCACTGCACCGAATACCATGATAAGGCCGTGAACCGTGGTCATCTGGTTAAAAAACTGCGGTTCCACCAACTGTAAACCGGGCTGGAATAACTCCGCGCGAATGATCATCGCCATCGCGCCCCCAGTTAAGAACATGATGAAGCTAAACCATAAGTAAAGCGTCCCGATATCTTTATGGTTGGTGGAATAGAGCCAGCGCGTGATCCCTTTTGGCGGCTCATGATGATCATGTTCATCGATCTCTGCCGCGATTGAACTGTTTGCGCGAGTAATATCAGCGTCGGTTACAGGTGCTGATTTGGTTTTATCTTCAATTACAGAATCAGGTTTGGACGTTTTCATTGTCCCTCCTTAGACGCCTTAAATTGGTTCACATCCGCTGCTTGAACCATATCTCCGACACTATTTCCTAAACTGTTACGTTGGTAAGTCACTACCGCGGCAATCTCTTTTTCGGTCAATTGGTTTGCGAAAGCTTGCATCGCGGTTCCTGCTCGTCCATTCACCACCACATCAATATGTTCGTCGATACTGCCTGTCGCGACGCTACTCCCTGTAATGGCCGGGAACGCCCCCGGAATCCCCGCGCCACTTACTTGGTGACAAACGGCACATCGGTCGACATACACTTTCTCCCCGATCGCCATCAACTCATCCATCGACAAAGAAGCAGTCAGTGATGCTGCGGCCTCTTGCTTGGCTTGCTCTATCTCGGCTTTCTTCGCTAATAACCATTCGTCATAGTCATTTTCTTCCATGGCATGAACAACGACAGGCATAAAGCCGTGGGCGCGGCCACACAGCTCAGCACATTGACCTCTGTACACGCCTGGCTTATCAATGCGTGTCCATGCTTCGTTGATAAAGCCTGGGATGGTGTCTTTTTTCACCGCAAAATCGGGCACCCACCATGAGTGGATAACATCATCAGACGTCATCAGGAAACGTACTTTACGATTGATTGGCAACACGAGCGGATTATCAACTTCGAGCAGGTAGTGAGCGCCCTTTTCTTCAATTCCGTCGATGGCTTTTTGACTGGTCGCAAGCAGACTAAAGAATTCAACATCCTCACCGAAGTAGCTGTAATGCCACTTCCATTGAGAACCGGTGATTTTGACCGTCAGATCAGATTGGGAGGTATCTTCCATCGCCACCAAGGTTTTGGTCGCAGGTATTGCCATCAACACTAAGATAATGATCGGGATAACCGTCCAGATCACTTCAACCTTGGTGCTTTCATGGAAATGAGCAGCAACTGCACCTTTCGATTTGCGATGGTGGTACATGGAATAGAACATCGCACCAAATACGATGACCGCAATGGCGCAACAAATGTAAAAGATCAGCATATGAAGGTCATAGACCTTTTCGCTGATATCGGTCACACCTTGCGTCATGTTGTAGGCGCTCTCTTCTGCGGCAACAGAAGCGGTAAACCCAACCAACAAAACATTACTCAATCGCCACAGTGAAACGGGTGAACTTTTCAAAAGACCTCTCCTATGCCAGAGTCATCAACCGTGATGCTAGTACTCAATCCCGCTCGGAGTGCTTAAATACGCAAGAAAGTACCAATCAGCCTTTGGACTTATTTATTTCCTTTCAAACAGCAAATTCAATGTAATTTGTTATATTTATGTTAATAAAACCTAGTTGGCGTTTTTAAATTGTGCAAGAAAGTCCAACTAGAAATGACTACTCAGCTAACTAAGTAAGTTTTAGCGATTGCGCTCTCGCAAATGATAATCAATATCAATTAAAATCTAACAACTTTCTGTAATTAACATAGACTTAAGTTAAACGCTGACTTGAGGCATGGAAAAGGTAAAAACATCATGATGGAAAAAGTGACCTATTGGTTAGAAAAAGATCCCGACCCGCATACAAGAGAAGAGCTACAACACCTTATTGATGAAAAAGCATTTAGTGAGCTTGAAGATCGATTCAGTCAAAGGCTTGAGTTTGGCACTGCGGGCCTGCGAGGTAAAGTTGGCTGCGGTCCAAACCGAATGAACCGACTGGTGATCCAAGAGACTGCAACAGGGCTTGGCCACTACCTTATTGAACAAGTAAGCAATGCTAAATCACGCGGCGTTGTGATTGGTTACGACGGCCGCACTGATTCCAAGCAGTTTGCTCATGACACCGCCTCTGTTCTCACCGCACTAGGTATCAAAGTATTTTTAACTCACGCGGTCGCCGCTACACCGATCGTGGCATTTGGCGTCAATCATTTTAACGCCGCTGCCGCCGTCGTAGTCACTGCCAGCCATAACCCACCAGAATATAATGGCTTCAAGGTTTACTGGGAAAATGGCGCGCAAATTATCCCGCCGCATGATTCAGGTATTGCCGCAGAAATTGATATCGCTGCTAGCAAACCTATACCGCTTATGGCGCTGGATGACGCAGAAAAACACGACTTGCTTGTTTGGCTCAAAGATGACTACTACCAAACCTATCGCCAAGCAATGAATAGCAACGCTCTGCTCACTAACCACACTCAACCAGAGTCAATTGGTATTGCTTACACGGCAATGCATGGCGTAGGTGCAGACATGGCTGAAACGCTGCTTGCTGATGCTGGTTTCACCCAAGTTTATAGCGTCAAAGAGCAAAGGGAGCCTGATGGCACCTTCCCTACCGTTAACTTCCCCAACCCAGAAGAAGCGGGCGCAATGGATATGGTGATGGCACTGGCTAAGCAGCATGGCGCCGAGCTCGCCTGTGCGAACGATCCTGACGCTGACCGTTTTGCTGTAGCAGTACGTAAGCCGGATGGTGATTATCAAATGCTTACCGGTGACCAAGTAGGTTCTCTGTTTGGTCATTACTTATTGTCGAAATCTGATGCCACTAAATCGCTGGTTGGTAACACCATTGTGTCATCGACACTACTAAAGAAAATTGCACAATCCCAAGGCGCAGAGTACTACCAAACATTGACCGGCTTTAAATGGCTGACCAACATTGCGATGCAAAAGCAAACTGAGGACCGCGAGTTCTTATTCGCTTATGAAGAAGCGCTTGGTTATACCGTTGGTAATAAAGTCTGGGACAAAGATGGCTTGTCTGCCCTAGTCGCATTTGCGCAATTGACCGCAGAGCTCAGGAGCCAAGGAAAAACCATTTGGGATCAGCTCGAAGCACTATACCGTCAGCATGGCATGTATCTTAATGCTCAGCGCAGTATTGCCCTAGATCCTAACGCGCCGCCTGTAGGGGACAAGCTTCGTGCGGATCCTCCAAGTATGATTGCAGGCAGTAAAGTTGTGGTCACCGAAGATCTTAAATCACTTACTCGTCAGTTTGCTGATGGCAGCAGTGAAAGCATCGACTTACCCGCCAGTGATGTATTGATTTACCACCTTTCTTGTGGTGCTCGCGTTATCGTTCGGCCTTCAGGCACAGAGCCTAAACTCAAGTGCTATTACGAAGTTATTGAGTCATTCGATGAAGCAGACAGTTTTGAACATGTTCAAGATAAAGCGTCTGAATCGATGGGAATGCTGATTTCTGAACATCAACATAGCCTGATCTAACCCTTCATCAACGAGTGCCTCTATCACTAGGGGCATTCAGCAAAATCCTACATTTCCCAAGCTAATAAATGTAATGCTTATCGAAATTACTTTGTCTGCTGCTGTATATCTAATCAAATAATGAGACTTTACAGGGAAATAACAATTTACCGACACAGAGTTCATAATACTGAACTTTACTAATCAGGTGTTGCTGATAACTATCAGTTTTTATTGTTTTTTATTTTGGTTAGGAACGATTATGAACAAATATATCGCAGAGTGTTTCGGCACCTTTTGGCTGGTTCTCGGCGGCTGTGGTAGCGCTGTACTGGCTGCCGCTTTTCCAGATGTCGGTATTGGTCTACTCGGTGTGTCACTTGCGTTCGGTTTAACCGTTCTCACAATGGCATACGCAATTGGCCATATCTCAGGCTGTCACTTAAACCCAGCGGTAAGTATTGGCCTATGGGCCGGTGGTCGCTTCGAAGCGAAAGAGTTGGCTCCGTACATCATCGCTCAAGTGCTTGGCGGTATTATCGCAGGTGGCGTTCTATACGTTATTGCTAGCGGTCAAATGGGCTTCGACGCTGTTGCTTCTGGTTTCGCATCAAATGGTTATGGCGCTCATTCTCCGGGTCAATACTCTATGACTGCAGCATTGGTGACTGAAGTTGTCATGACAATGGCGTTCTTAGTGATCATCTTAGGTGCAACAGATAAACGCGCGCCGCAAGGTTTTGCCCCTATTGCTATCGGTCTAGGTCTAACGCTTATTCACCTAATTAGTATTCCGGTAACAAATACTTCGGTTAACCCTGCTCGTAGTACAGGTGTTGCACTATTTGTCGGTGATTGGGCGGTATCTCAGCTATGGCTATTCTGGGTAGCGCCAATTGTCGGTGCTCTACTTGGCGCGGTTGTTTATAAAGCAATGGCCGGTTCAGCTGAAGATTAATCACTAATAAATCTTTGTAAAACAAAAAATCCCTACTTATTTAAGTAGGGATTTTTTTTGCTCCGTTACTGAGTAACGAACGGCAACTTCATATGATTACAGCTCTTCTTTCAGTATTTCTTCCAACTGTTGGTAAGGTAAATAACCCGGGATAACTTGCTCACCATAGATTAAGGCTGGCGTACCGCGAAGACCTAACGCATTAAACATCGTGTAGTTGTTCTCAAGTTGTTTCTTAACATCATCACTGACGTTAAGCTGATCTGTTGTTCCGGTTTTTTGCGCAATTTTCATCAGTGATGTCATATTGTGTACACCCGGTTTAGCAATCAATAGCTGATTAACTTGCTCAAACTTCTCACGGTCGTTTTTCCAGACATTGAGCGCATAAGCCGCGGAACTTAAAGAGTCCGTCCCTTCCTTCAATGGAACGTAGAGGTTAATCACCTTAATTTGAGGATAGTTGGACACCAACTTCTCTAACTCTGCATCCAGCTTCTTACAGTATGGGCAGCTAAAATCAGTGACGTTAATCAAAGTAAACTCACCGTTCTCAGCGCCCATATAAGTATGACTAGGATCGTTAAGGTACTTGCCACTGCTTTCCAGTAACTGACTAAACTGCTGTTGCTGCTTGATATACATGCCCAAGCTTTCGTGTAGTCCATCAATCACCTGAGGGTTGCTTTCTAACATCTCGACAATGTCAGCGATTTTTTTGTCTTGTGTATCCGCCAAAGCAGGCAGTGAAATAAGCGAACTGATAGCTAAGGCTAACGTAAGTTGTTTTAACATGAAATTTTTCCTATTGATTTAACCAAAGACGAATCAGCAATCCAGGCGGAGTCGTAATGCCTGTTGTGATGGATTGGATTGTTCCATCTTTGACTATGAATATGGTTGGCGTGACAGTGATACCCCACTGCCTAAACAGTGATGAGTTTTCATCATTAATATTGGGAAACTGATATCCCTTTGCTGCCTTGAAAGCGTCTACCCTAGCACTCGCGCCGGAGGCCCCTGATACCGCTACCACTGGATAGTATTGGCTAACCCAGTCCACGGTCGGGCTGACAAAACGACAAACAGAGCACCACGTTGCCCAAAAGTAGACAACGACTGGTGATTCGTAGCTCATCTCTACCACATCGACCATTTCCCCGTTTTGGTCATAACCGACCAGATCTGGGGCTATATCCATTGGTACATGTTGGCTGCGATAGATATCAACCGCAGTAGTGATAGCAATCGCTAGTAACAAATAGAGAGCGATTTCTTTTGCCCATCGCAATGCATTTGTTTTCATTCGCTTCCCTCGCCACTTGCGCTTTTCAACGCAGACATGACCGAATCAGATGTTAATATCACAGGCAGTGGAATACCTTCAGGAGCATTTGGGCCATAAACGATGTTAAACGGCACACCGAAACGTCCATTGGCTCTTAGGTAGTCGGTGACCATACCATCAGGGTGGGTCCAATCGCCTTGAATAGGGACAACATTCGAATGCTGCAATGCGCTATATACTGGATCTTGTAAAATCACACCAATCTTGTTGGCTTTACAGGTCACACACCAATCGGCGGTCACGTTAACAAATACCGTCTTTCCTTGCGCAACCGAATTTGCGATCGCTTCATTCGATAATGGCTTCCATGCTAAATCTTGAGGCAGCGGTGTTGACCAATGATCAGCCGTTACACTCCCTAGGATTAATCCACCAGCTAAAAGCCCCAGAGAGGCCGAGCCAGTAATCGCTAACGCTTTATTGCCGTAGACTTGTTTGATTCGAGCAAGGATCCACACAAACGTCATTGCGACAATCACCACTATCCAGAAGATAGGTAAATGATTCGCAAGAAGATAAACTAACCAACCACTGGTGATAAGCATCATTACGCCAAATAGTAACTTAACCTTATTCATCCACGCGCCCGGCTTAGGTAGATAAGAAGCCAGTCCTGGAAACAGAGCGACAATTATCCAAGGCAATGCCATCCCAATGGCTAACGCAGTAAAAATGGCGATCATATCTAGTGCACTGGCCGCTAGAGCAAAAGCGACTGCCGTGCCTAAAAACGGAGCCGAACATGGCGTCGCTAATAGTGTCGCAAACATACCCTGTAGGTAATGCCCACCGTAAGAGTTATCACCTTTTGATGCGAGCCAAGTGTTGGTACCGGAAGAGAGTCGAATCTCAAACAAACCGAGCATATTCGCGCCAAACAACGCAGTGACCATCACCATAAAGCCGATAAACCACGGGCTTTGGAATTGAATTCCCCAACCTATCGCACTTCCGGTTAGTTTTAAGATCAGTAGGAACGCAGCCAGTAGCCAGAACGAAGTTAAAATACCCGCTGATGAGGCTAAGAACTGCAAACGAATCTTACGACGCTCAAGACCTTGCGCTGCAATAACGCCACTCAGTTTCATACCTAACACTGGTAGTACGCAAGGCATCACGTTAAGGATTAAACCGCCAAGCACAGCAAAGCCGATCATTTCGATAAGGCTAAGGTCGGCCGAGATATTGGAGATGACACCAATAGTGACTGGCGCAGTCTGTTCAGCAATAAAATCGGTATCTTTAATCGTGATGTTAACCGACTGCTCGGTAAGGTCGATATCACCCAACCAAGTCGATACTTCGAAAATAGCGGTCAGCGTATCGCCTTCTACATTTACCTTCTTCAGTTTATAGCTGTAGTCGCTGATAGCTTCTGCGCTGCTATCGATGATCACATCTGGCTTTTGCCAACCTAGTGATTTGTTCAACGTCACTTCAAGCTGATTGGTACGTTTATCCCACTTTGCTTGCTGATCACTAATCAGCGGTGATGGTTTAGGTACCATGCTAATCGCTTGAGCATGGATGTACATCGCTTGCTCAGAAACCGTTAACTCATTGGGTGTAAATGACAGTGAAAGAGGATAGTCAGTCAATACACAAATCGTCGTGCACGATGACAGTGTCAACTTGGCATCAATAAATACAGGCTGATTAAAGTCGTCGACATGCAGCGTCATTGGAATAACAACATCGCCTTTGTAACCAAGAGTGTTAATACCCAACAGGCTATAATGCTCTGGGTGAGGCCAGTGCCAATCAACGTTGTTTAGGTTAGTGGATTTATCCCAATTAATGCTAGGGGCAATGCCGCCCTCTCCTGGAGAGCGCCAATACGTTTTCCAGTCGCCAGAAAGTTCAACTTCCAAAAAGCCTTCAACGGTTTTGTCAGCAGGGTTCATTTGCCCGGTTAACACAAACCGTGTTTTCACCGGTGGGTGATTAGGGTTGGTAAGCCAGCCCGTTTCAGTCTGAGCGAAAGACGCCACAGAAAATAACAGTGCACTGATGGTCAGCAACATACGCTGAGCAGCACGAAGTATAGAATTCGTTCGATTGTTCATTTATGTGTCCAAATACATCACCCAAAGCGGGTGAAAAAATAACAGATAGAGCAGTGCCCTAACACAAAGTTAGTCGGAACTATCGTTATTCTCTAAACACACAAAACGTTAAATGCAGCCGTTGCCGGGGGACAATCGGCTCGGTAAATTGAGATGTGGCGCTCCGCGTTGAGACAAACCATGCGACGACAATCAGAGCGACAACAAACATCGAAATGACGACATGCTCTAAGTTCACTTGTGCGCTGCTCAACAACTTTTCAGTCAAATCACATTGTTCACCAATATCAGAAGGAGATTTAGAGATATGGGCGAGATCAGCAAGAGCGGAATATTTAAACTCGCATACGGATTGCCAGCCTGCATTTTGCGACAAACAGATAGCAAAAACCCACCCGATAAGAATCAGAGTGATTTTCGCCGATTTAGTCGTAGCAAAGTGTTTGAGCAAAGTAATCTATCGCCAATTAGTAGTGCTTGCGGATTATGACAAGCTAATGGGAAACATTGTTAGTGTATTGCAAGAATCGCCCTACACAATTTTCTTTTGTAAGAAAACCTTATCGATATCTGCCGTTGGGAAGTTGGTGTATCGACCCACTTCGACAAAACCAAGCTTCTTATAAAAATCAGGAGCTTGGAAGCTATAAGTATCAAGATAAAGATCCGTTACGCCGAATTTGACCGCTTCTTTTTCTAATCGTTCCATAAGCATCGAGCCGATACCTGCATGCCTTTTGCGATCATCCACCCATAGAAACTCAACAAATAAGGTGTGAGTGAATATTTCGCCAGTCAATCCACCGACAAAATCCCCTGCTTCATCTTCGATATAACACGCAAGACTCGTCACCTCTTCATCGGGGAAATGCTTTAAGTTGAATGCTTTGAGGCCATTATAGATAACATCTTTAATGTTCTTTGGCGGATTGAGGGTAAACTGCACATTCATAATTACTTCCTTTACTTCCGATCCCTTAGACACAAAAAAAGCCAGCGAACGCCGGCTCAATATAACGGAATCAGGCTGAGTTAGCTCGCAAATGAGCTTAGCATCCAAAGGGCGAGAACGACAAACACCGCGCCCATAAATTTATGCTGATAGGTGCGAAACTTTGCGTTTTCTAACAACGGTTTACCTAGTATCCCAACTAATGCAACCAACAAGAAGTTGAACAGTAAACCTAAAACATTTAGCAATAATCCCAACGCAAGCATTTGCTCGCCCGAACTCGCTGCGACGTTACTCGATACAAACTGAGGCAAGAACATGACAAAGAACACCAGGGCTTTCGGGTTCAGTAAGTTGCTGACTAAGGCGCGCTGATAAAAGGTTGTGGCAACTTTACTGCTTCCGTCCATTTCAGGTGCATCAGCGGCACTTGCGCGTAAACAATCCCAACCCATTTTCAACAAATATGCGCCACCCAATAAATGCAGAGCTTTTAGCGCAAGAGGGCTCATTGCGATAAGAGCAGAGACACCTAATGCAGCAAGTAAGGTTAAGATGATGCCCGAAGTTGCATTACCTAAACTGGCAAAAATACCCACTTTACGACCGTAGCTCATGCTTGAGCTAGCAATCAACAACATATCAGGCCCCGGCAGCAAAAGGAGCGCGACGACTGCGGTGAGGTAGACCGGCAGCACAGAAAAATCAATCATCGTTATAATTTCATAGGAACAGGAAGGGGCAGAATTTTAGTTCAACAAAACAACAAAATCCACGATAAACAGTAAAAACAACATCAATAACACGGTATATAAATCGATACGCATAGTTAAAATCACTTCAGTGGCATTGAGCAATTTTGTACAAAAATAACGGTTCGCTTTAAGCTAGACTGAACAGTCCACCGAGTAATGTGAAAAGTGCAAGGAGAGCTCATGGCAAATCACGGTAAGAAAGAGTCGGCCAGCTTCCAGTTAGCTAATGAGCTAGGTGGGCTTGAATTGCTGGATGCCAAATACACCAATCAGAACTTTTCTCGCCATAGTCACGAAGGCTATACCATTGGTGTAATAGAAAAAGGAGCTCAGCGCTTTTATCGAACAGGTGGTAACCATATTGCCCCGCAAGATAGCATCATCTTGGTCAATGCAGACGAAGTACATAATGGACAAACGGCAAGCGAAGGGGGCTGGGAATACAAAGCCATGTACCCTTTACCCGAGCAGTTTGAAAAAATCACTGAAGGGCTTACCCCTGGGTCATCTATTCCTTACTTTCCAGAACCTGTTGTCCATGATCCAGAACTTGCCCAGCAGCTTCGACTGGTGTTCGATACGCTTGCGCAATCTGAAAATAAATTGCTTAGAGAGACGTTAATCTATGGCACGCTCGTCAAACTCGTTTCTCGCCATAGTAAAACCAAGCTTGATTGGCAGCCAAAGACTCGCAGTCAAAAGCAGTTGCTATTAGTTAAAGAGTTTATTGATGACTTCCCTCAAGCTGATGTCAGTCTAGATGACCTGTCAAAGCTCGCAGGGCTGAGCCCGTATTATCTCACTCGAAGCTTTCAGCAAGCCTTTGGGCTGCCTCCTCACGCTTATCAGATCCAAGCGAGGTTAAGGGTCGCTAAGCAGCTCCTTCGCAAAGGATTGACGATTTCAGATGTCGCGCAAGAATGTGGCTTTCATGACCAAAGTCATTTTCATCGACACTTCAAGCGCGCTATGGGGGTGACCCCTAAACAGTTCATCGGAACTTAAACTCAACTGGCGAAGGTTTGTTATGGTTGAGCAATAATGTACAAGCCCGCAAACTCCGTCCATGAGTAAATACCCTGACCACTCACCAACCCCGAAAACAACCATGAGCACCATGACTATCGAATCCAACTCATCGTTAAGCCGTTCACAACTCTTTTGGCAAGGGTCACTCGCCATGGTGCCGTTAAGCGTCGCTGTGATTCCTTGGGGACTATTAGCCGGCTCTTTTGCGATAGAGTCAGGGCTAACGGTTGTCGAAAGCCAAGCACTATCGGCAATTCTCTTTGCTGGTTCAGCACAACTCGTCGCCACTGGGATGTTCAAAGCGGGCGCTTCGCTAGCCACCATGTTACTTGCGATACTGTTTATCACCTCTCGCCATTTACTCTATAGCGTTTCAATGCGAGATCGTATCGCACCACTGCCGTTAAAATGGCGATTAGGGCTAGGGTTTCTGCTAACAGATGAGCTGTTTGCCATATGTGGGCAGCAATCAGAAAAACAATTTAATCGTTGGTATGCACTAGGGGCAGGGCTAAGTTTTTATCTTTGTTGGAACATTGCGACCTTTGCCGGGATAGTAGCGGGCAGTTATATCCCTGCCCTTAATGAGCTAGGGCTAGAATTTGCGGTTGCGGCGACCTTTATTGCGATTGTCGTACCTAATGTAAAAACATCCCCGACACTGATAGCCGTCGCCGTTTCATTGGTCACGTCTGTTGCCTGTTACGCTCAGGGGATCGAGTCAGGATTAATGATAGCAAGCGTGGCTGGCATGTTGGCTGGCTACTGCGCAGAACAGTTAAAAGGAGGCCAATCATGATCATGTGGTCAATTCTTGCAATGACAGTGTTGGTCTTTTTAAGCCGTTACCTGTTTCTTGAACCAAAGCTACCTTTGCGGTTAAATCCAGCCACTCAGAGATTACTGGCTTACTCTAGCCCTGCGGTACTCACTGCTATTTGGGCGCCGATCGTATTCATGCCAGAAAAAGAGCTATGGCTCGCGCCATCCAACCCGTATCTAATCGGAGCAATTGCAGCAGCGTTGCTAGCCTGGAAAACTAAGAATGTACTGCTCACTACGATTGTCAGTATGGTGCTCTTTCTGTGCTTAAAACTGCTCTAACCAAAGACAGCGGCCAACAAAAAAAGTATCACTGCCAACGCGGCGATACTTTTAATCAACAAACCCAGATTGGTGCTTCCGCCTTTTGGTGCTTGATTACAACATCCCATTTCATCTCCCCCTGTGCTTGATGCTCCAATAGAAGATAAAGCTTAACCATAGGTGAAGGTAAAGCAGGAATTTACTGTGCAACCCATTCAATTTCGATAAGCGTTGTCTCGGCTAACTTCAAGCGAGCTAAGAAAACATCATCGGCGTGTACTTCTCCAACACCTTGCGGTGTACCGGTCATGATGATGTCACCATCACAAAGGGTGGTATAGGTTTTTAGCTCATCTAGGATCGCTTGTGGTGAATACATCATCTGTTTCACCGAACCTTTTTGTACTCGAACACAGTTAATGAACAGTTCGATTTCGAGTGACTCAAGATCGACCCCATTGAGCGGTACAAAACGGCTAAATACCGCAGAGCCATCAAATGCTTTTGCTCGCTCCCATGGTAACCCTTTCGATTTCAAGCTCGACTGAAGTTCACGCTTGGTCAGATCTAGACCTAAACCAACTGCGGTAAGTTGGCCTTGCTCAACAATAAAACAGATCTCACCTTCATAGTGCAGGCGTTCTTGATGAAAAGCGTGTAACTGGGAAGTAATGGATGTGGGTGGTTTGGAAAACACCACCATTTGATCAGGAATGGCATTATTCAGTTCTTGGATATGCTCAAGATAATTGCGTCCAACACAGAGTAT
This sequence comes from Vibrio orientalis CIP 102891 = ATCC 33934, assembly GCF_000176235.1. Taxonomy (NCBI): domain Bacteria; kingdom Pseudomonadati; phylum Pseudomonadota; class Gammaproteobacteria; order Vibrionales; family Vibrionaceae; genus Vibrio; species Vibrio orientalis. The sequence continues at coordinate 1,229,253 of NZ_ACZV01000004.1, forward strand.
TTTTGTTGGCTTAACATAGGTATTTCCAAGTTTAACTGAAGTCATCTCACCATCCTTGAGCTCATTGATTAAAGTGCTCGTATTCTAATCGAATCAATCATTAAAGTGTTGCTCGAGGAGGCAAAATTAAGAGCTATGCCAACAATATTGATCGTTAGCGCGACAAGCAGAGTGTTGCTCATAAGATAGAAAAACGCCTATCCAAGAGTGGATAGGCGTCAACACGATTATTGTGTTAAGGCAGTAGAACCGTTGTTATAGGAAGTAACGTGCACCAATCGTCCATTTGTCATCATCTTCAGTCGACGGATCGTCATCACCTAGGTCAATTTGATAACCCGCGAAACCAACCAGCTTCGGTGTGAAGTTATATTCAGCCTGAAGTGCACTTTGACTGAACTGGGTCTGCTTGCTCGAAGATGACAATGCTTTCGCTTCGACATTTTCATAGTTCACACTCAGGTTAAGTCCATTGCCAAGCCCGTACGCAAGTAATGCTTCCGATTGCTCAGACTCATAGTTACCTGCGTAGAAGTTTTCATTGTCTCCGTAAACAAGAGCTGCGTAGATACCATCTCCGTAACTACCGTATTTTAGTGAAACAACATGCGACTCCGCATCAACATTGCTAACTTCACCGCCGTTGTATACGTAACCCAGTGAAGCACCCATCATGGAGAATGAAACCGCAACTTGTCCGCGAGCGTCATAAACGCCAACGTTGGTGACCGTCTCGGTATGCTTGCCTTGCCAACCCAGACCAAAGTCTAGTGACATATCTTCACCAAATGCGAAGCCTTTACGGTAAGTGACCATTTTATCACCACGACCTGTCGCTAAGTTGCCATGGTTGACATAAAGGAAATCATTGGCAAACGCAATTGGCATATCGGCTACGCCAGCAACGTCATAGTATGGAGACCATTGAGTACCTAACGCCAAACGACCCGCTTGCTCGTGCGTCATACCAATGTAACCAAGACGGGTTGTGAAAGATGTATCACCCCCATCAAGGTATTTAAGTGCCCATTCTCCTTTTGCATCGACCGTAATGCCGTTACCAACATCTTGTGTCCCAGACACATTCAATCGAGGAGATACTTGGTGGACTTCAACTTCGTCACTGGAATATTCACCAATGCCGACATCGACATAACCGCCAAGAGAAATAGTTGAACCTTCGCTGTTGTAGATCTCGGCTGCGAAAGCGTTTGTACCACATGCTGTTGCCGCGATGGTTGCGACTAATAATTTAGTATTCATTTTTAATGTCCGTATTTGGTTTAACCACGTTCGAATCAGCCGCTAACGACCGAAAACTGCACGAACAACTAAAACGTAGTACGGAAACAAGAAAAATGAAGTGCAACCAAGTGCTTATTGACTATCTTTTAGTGAAATAACCCAATCAGCAAAAATATCAGTACTTTTTAACCATATGAATTATCTATGATTTTTAAAGCCATATTTGCACTAAAAATAAAAAGTGACACATGTCACGTTTTTGTTATTTTATGGGAACTTTCCTAGAATATGAGTCGCAATAAATCAATATCACGACTCAATATTCCACATTTTTCATACGTTATTGAGCGTTAACCGCTTTAATAAACACTTGCTGAGCACTATCAATATTTAACGCTTTCGCTTCTTCAAGTAGCGCCAAAGCTTTGTCTAAATCATTCGATTCGACTGCAGCAATAATCGCGTTGTGATAATAGGTTTGAGTTTCAGGTTGAATCACTTCTGGAGTTGAAGCTAGTGATGGCTTAAGTGGCGCATCGTCTGTCGTCGGTCTCGAGAGTGAAAACAGGCTGACGCGATCAATTGAAACCTCTATTTTTCCAACCAATGCATTTGGAATTGGGATGTCTTTCACTTCAGGTAAATAGTTGCCGCGACCTTCTGCATCCAACCGAGCCGGATGAATAACATTGGTAAACTTGCCTAATTCAGAATCATCACTGTAAACCACTAAATAAACAGACTCTGTTCCCGTCGGTGGAAAAAAGTCAAACTCGGCTACCAGACGATTGCCTAAATTTAATCGTGGTTTCTCATAAACAAATTTATTGTTGTCGTACGTTTCAAGCACCTTTCCCGATTTATCTACGATGACGGCTCGCGGAGAAAATGCGGTATCGCCGATAAGGCTAGTAATTTCAATCGAAAACTCGCCGCGGTTTGCTGGCAGCTCAAAAACGGCAACCGGACTATCGATTCCGATACCTTTAAAACGTTGAGAATTATCTGTTATTTCTACTGTCGCTGAGCTAGGCAGCTTCATTGCGACAGATTGCAAATTGGAAACAGAGCTTACTTGTTCAGCTTGAGATAGCTGAACATGCTCAGGAGTCGGGGCTGTTTGGCAAGCGGTTAACGCAACACAGCTGCTAAGAACGAGGGCACGTAAATACATAGTTTGTCCTTTTGTTATTTTGCTAAGAACTCGCAGGATAGCTGATTTCGAATCATCAAAGCCTACCAACAAATACTTAGAAAAATAGCCGGCAGTTCAGGGCCGGCTAACAAGTTACGGACTAGGCGATTTGGACAGTAATCCGCCTATTACCACCAAGCTTCAACCTGAATACCTACTACGTACTCAGAATCTTCGCCAGTACCAAATGCGTCGTCGTTTTCAGTATCAGTAATGTATGAGCCGTAAACACGCAGTTCAGGACGAGCCCAGAAGCTATCACCCATTGCCCATGCTTGAGCTACAGTCAGTTTAGTATTACCGAAGTCTTCTTTCTCTAGACCATTACTTGCAATCTTCTCACCTGCATTGTAACCCGCTTCAAAGACAGTACGCATTGTATCGTTCCACTTGTACATTGGACGAACAACAACTGAGTACTGGTCGATATCAAGCTTTTGGCCTGTGATGTTGCCATCTGAGTCAGTACCGCCGATATCAGAACCTGCTAGATATGCTAGCTGATGACCCATTTCCCAGCTTTCACCAAGGTTCATTACACCCCAGTTGATGATACGGAAACCAGTCGCATCGTTATGAGCGCCTGAGCGGTCGTAATAAGTACCTGCGCCCCAGAAGTTAGCAGCTTGAACACCGTAGCCCGCTGTACCATATTGGAATACAGTTTGGTTAAAGCCATTGCTCATTCCCTGATGAACAACCGCTGTAGCAAGAACGCCGTCGTCACCGTCGTAGTTCTTATCATCTTTTTCTGTCGCAAAGTTGTACGCAAGCGCTAGTTCTAGTGAAGCATCAGACCATAGGCCGATATTCGCTAGGCGAGCGTCAAAGATGTAGCCTGCGCCATTATCATCTTCACCGTCTTGAATTAATGCTAGAGATAGTTTCTGATCACCAATTGATAGGTTTTCGATACCGCCACCAGTACCAGACGTGTTTAGGTAGTAGAAGTCAGTGATGTGGATGTCTTTACGTTGGTAGTAAGTCTTACCTGCCCACATTGTTGCGTCTGTGTCTGCAGCAATCAGGCCTTTCGCTTTAACTGCGAATTGAGCAACGTTAAAATCGCCATCTTCCCAGCCACTTGCACCGCTATTACCCTGTGCAATCATCGACTCTACGCGCCAAGTTTGCTCACCGGTTTTCAGCTCTTCAGAAAAACCAAACTCATAGTAGTTGTCGTTTTCATTACCTAGACGACCAACACCATTTTTGTTGACTGAAAGATCAGACTCACCATTACCACTAATACCCGTACCAGCGCGGAAGTAGCCGTTAAAATCCACTGCGAATGCTGAACCTGCAGCTAAAGTCGCAGCCACTGCAGCAGCAATTACACTTACTTTTTTCATTATTAACTCCATTTAGAGATTTTTATTTTTTAGCTCTCTTTCGGTCCACTCTGCAAGGCAGTAACAGATTGTTGCTAAAGAGAGGTAAGGCGGGACTAGGGCTCATGTCTTAGTCCCTCTCTGTTTCAACTGAAGCAAGATTAACTGGGGAGTAGAAAAACCGACTCCTCCAGATGAGAAATAATTTGGGGGGATGAGAAAGGATGAGAAAATTTACAGAACGATATTTTTAAGCACTAAATCACAATAATAGGGGTGAGTTCGAACGTCAGAGGAAAATTAGTTAGATCAAAATGCCAAGTAGCTCACTATTTATATAAATAACATCAAATTAGTGAAACAAAATTACAGTTATTCTTTTTTAGAATGGAGCTTGACCTACTGTTAGCAAACCTATTAACTAAAGCTCAAGCAATAAATAAATTATTAGTAAGCCATAATGATGCAGTGCTCTCGTCCATACCCTTTGGGTGCCACACCAGATAATCACGGGTGTAACTTTTCTATATTTGCTCCAAAGGCCAAGAACATCCAACTCGCCATTTTTGACGATAACGGAGAGTTTAGAACCTTCGCTTTAGAGCAAGAATACGCAGGTATTCGGTTCACATATCTGCCAGATATAAAAGCTGGACAAAAATACGCTTATATTGTCGAGGAAAACGGCAAGCCACTCCTTATTGCCGACCCTTATGCCAAAGCACTAGAAAAGCCGCTTCACTACACTCTCCCTTTTGACCATGAAACCAGCTTTGCTCTCGCTAAATGTGTTGTGGTGGATGATAGTTTCGATTGGCAAGGAGTAGCAAAGCCGAACCGCCCTCGTGAAGAGATGGTTTTATTTGAGACTCATGTAAAAGGCATTTCAAAGCTCAACCCAAAAGTCCCAGCGCAAGAACAAGGGTGCTATCTAGGTCTTGTCAGCCCTGCAATGATTGAATTCTACAAACAGCAGAACATCAACACACTGCAATTGTTGCCTGTTGCAGCGTGTATGCATGAGCCCCATCTACTTAAAATGGACAAGGTAAACTACTGGGGTTACAACCCTTACCTGTTTATGGTGCCGGATCCAAGGTATGCAAATAAAGATGCGGTCAGCGAACTCAAAACCGCGATTCGTGAACTACACCGTAACGGTATTGAAGTCATTTTCGACGTCGTCTACAACCACACTGCAGAAGGAGGAGCCGACGGGCCAACCTTCAATTTAAAAGCATTAGATGAGCGTTACTACATCAAACATGGTGAGCATTACGCTAACTATACTGGCTGTGGTAATACGGTTGATCTTTCATATCAACCTTCATTAAATCTAGTCATGGATACGCTACGCTACTGGGTTAATGAGTACCAAGTCGATGGCTTCCGTTTTGACTTAGCCGCCACTTTAGGGCGACATGGCGAACACTTTAGTCCTGAGTCTGCATTCTTTAAAGCCGTGGCTCAAGATCCGGTTCTACGAGAAGTTAAACTGATTGCTGAGCCATGGGATATCGGCCCAAATGGTTATCAAGTAGGTAACTTCCCATTTGGCTGGAATGAATGTAATGACCGCCTACGCGATATAACACGGAGTTTCTGGCGTGGCGATCAAGGCTTCCTAAAAGAGTTCGCTACTCGAATAATGGGTTCACGCGATCTCTACAGCGCAGCAAATTGGCCTTATAAGCTTACCGTTAATTACATCACTTACCATGATGGCTTCTGTATGCAAGACCTCGTCTCTTACAAACACAAACATAACGAAGCAAATGGTGAACAAAACCGCGACGGCCATGGTGACAATCGCTCAGATAACTATGGAGTAGAAGGTGCAACGGAAAACCCCGCTATTTTAGAAAAGCGTGAAAAGCAGAAACGTAATTTTATGGCGAGCCTACTTTTCGCCTTTGGTATTCCACATATCTTAACCGCAGATGTACTTTCCCATACTCAGCAAGGCAATAACAACGCCTACTGCCAAGACAACGAGCTTAGCTGGTTAGACTGGTCAGACTCAGCCCCCAAAGATACGTTTAAAGCTTGGTTGGCCGAGATGGTCAAAGCTCGTCAAGAGTACATGGTGCCTTTTATTCGCGCATTCAGCGGAGAAAGTCGCAATACCAACCGCATCTACTGGCGCAGAATTGATGGTAGCTTCATGGAACATGATGACTGGAATCGATTGAGCTCAGTGGCACTACATTTGGGGATCGGTAAGCAAGGAGAGGAACTGTTTTATTGTATCAACCAAACCAATGCCCCTGCTCGTTTTACTCTACCCACCTCACAAGGTAAAGAGTGGACGATGATCTGCAATACCGATGATCACGAGTTGCACAAAACCATCGACAACAAACAAGTTCTTGTTGCCCCATCTTCATTAGCCATCTTTTTTGCTAACGCTTAACTTCACATAATTGAGTGGTATGGTGACATATCACTCAATTTATAAACAAATAGAGCTCATTCACTAGATTAATATGCATTGATGTGCTTGAGAGATCCGTTTACTATACGGCGCATAATTACAATACTTTCTCATCAATCAGTTGGCACATAATGGCTTTACCCAAGTTTCTTATTCGCACGCTCAGGCCGTATATCATACTGCTCGTGATAGGAATGATTTACGCGGCCTATCAGCAGCTTAATAAATCAGAACACATCGCTTATCAGCAATCCTATTCCAATCTCAAAACCGGTTCTGAGCTTATCTTTTCCCAAGTGGAAGCCGCTTCAAGTAAACTCTACTTATTGGACGACACATCTTCAGTTTCTGAATTCGACTCCATCTCCAAACGGATATTGAAACACACACCCACATACAGTGACATTATCTATGTCAATCGTGAAACTAACCAATATCGTTCCGCACTACTTAACTCCACTGCCGCAGAAAAGAACCCTGATATTACTTGGCGTCCTCTCGATGGTATCGCCGAGCACTTAGCCGTCTCATCTATCTATCAAAAAACGCCTCAAGAGTGGGTATTCGCAGTCAAATACACCCAAGACAACGCCAACGAAATCTGGTTGGAGTTCGACCTAAAATACACCACACAAAGTTTACGCGGGCTACGTACACTAAATGAGGGTTACGTTTTTGTCGTGGACAGCACCACGGGCAGACTCGCCTTCCATCCTGATCCTAAGCGCATTGGCACCCCTTCAGTGAGCTACCACGCCGGGATCAGCGAACAAATCAACAGTGGCTTATTGTTTGGAAAACACGAGTACTACTACAAAGGCCAATTCAAAATGGCTGTCTACGACGGTGACAATCCATACAAATGGGTGTTTATCTCAGGCACCGATCGCTCAGATATTCTCTCTTCTTCTTACCAGTTCTCATTGACGGCTATCGTTATTGCATCACTGCTATTTTTGGCAATTGTCATCAACTACTTAACCTATCAGCTCAACACTAGTTTGGCGGAGCTTAATAACAAAGAAGAGCTGGTCGACTTTAAGCACAAATTAAGAGAGATCTTAGATCGCTTCTGCCACCACAAAGGCATTCAACTCTGCTTCTATGATGCCGACTACGGACACTTCACGACGGTCGACTATCATGGCAACACTAGTATCATCCTCAGAGACAGGGAGTTTGCTAAGCATTTCTCACCTAGCTCTTTAAGCTACACGGGGAAGCAATACGCTGATCCTTTAGCGAAAAAGCTGCGGATAAACTCGCGCCACTACACCATTCCCTTATTCGATAAAAAGAGTCTGATTGGGGTAATCTATATGCAAGCCGCCTTTCCGACCTATCGCAGTATCCTGCGCATGATCCGAGATTACTCAGAGGTTGCTCTAACCAATTTACTGCTACACAAAAAACTGCGCAGTAAAGATGTCATGACTCACCTAGACAATAAGCTAACCTTGAGAGAAAAGCTGGATAAACACATCGACAAGGAAGATGTTTACTTAGCGATTATTGATATCGACCACTTTAAACGAGTTAACGATAGCTTAGGTCACTTGGTGGGCGATCAAGTCATCATTCACACAGCAGACTTAATGAAGAAGTGTTTTCCCAAACCAAACTCACTCAGTGTGGCACGTTTTGGAGGAGAAGAGTTCTGCGTGCTGTTTAGAGCCAATGATGAAAATGATGCGTATGAGCAATGCGAGATGTTTAGGCACTTGGTCGAGAAATCTAAGCTTGTTTGTGATGACGTTCCAGTGCAATACACCGTCAGCATTGGTATTACCCTCAATAGGGACAGCCAGCACATCTCCGTTGGTAGAGCAGATAAAGCGCTGTATCAAGCTAAGGGGTTAGGTCGAAACCAAGTGGTGCTAAATACCTTCCAAGCATAAAAATAAAGGGAAGTGCAACGGGCACTTCCCTTTTTTGTCAGTGTAGTTTTATAGGGGGAAACACTACACCCAAGTGATCGCGTAACAACTTGATTGAGCTTGTCCGTTACTACCTTCACCTCCTAATAAGTACATTTTGTTGTTGGTTGAAATCGACACACCGTAAGCAACACCTTCAGGTATTGAGGTCGCTTGGTGCCACTTGTTGCCATCGAATCGCCATACTTGATTGTTGTAGTGTTTGGTCAATCCTTGATGGCTGTACCACTGCCCTTTCAGGAAATTTCGTTGACTGCCGATGAAGAACGCCCCACCGGCTGCAATAATCTGGTGATTCACCATGCCACAGAAGTGACCTGCTAAGCCTTCATGGTTGTTAGCGGCTTGCTGTATTGAGGGCAATTTTGTAGAGCTGAGGTTATGTGGAGATTGAAACTCAAATCGCTTGGTCTCTAAGCTTCTAAGCCCTGGTTTAACTTCACCTTCAACCAGCGTAATACTGTTACCCTGACGCACGATCCCTGCACCACAGTTAGCTGGAAAAATATTATCCGCGACGATCGACCACTTCTGCAGAGTCGTTTCAAACTGCCAGATGTTTTGATTCCACCCGTAGGCTTTAATCGGACGAGACATAAATTCCGTTAGCATAGCGCGATGCTTTTCTTGTTCAGTCTTAGGATCAAGCTGTGAAATTGCCGCGAGAAACGTATCAAATGTCTCTTTGCAGTAACCACCGAAAAACACCAACCGACCCGGTTCTAACTCGCATGCTGAAGCGCCTAAGAAACCCACTGGTGTTTGAGTGTTCAGTTTGTCCCATTGATCGATTTTCGGGTCATAGACATAACCATCATCAAGCACCACAGGCGGCTGTTCTGAACTTAAACATCCCGCTCCAGAGAAAACATACAGTCTGTCATTACTCACTGTGTAAGCCGCGTCATTTCGAGCCACTCCAGGAAACTCTGCAGCGCTTTGCCAGCCATGTTCAGGGCAATCTAAATCATAGAAAAATAGGCGCTTCCCTGCGCTCCCTAAACCAGTGTAGAGCGTGTTGCCGATAACACCTCCTACCCCGTTTTTCACCCCGCATGGTAAGGGTGGAAAATCTTCAATGAGTAACGACATCCTATGACTCCCTTAATCGTTAATGTCTACTGATGAGCCATTCCACGACAGCATATAGACTTTATTGCTGGCACTGCGGTCGCTCTTTTCACCACCGGCAATCAATACACCTTTCGACGCATTAAATGACGCTCCATAGGCAAGGCCCTCTGGCAGGTTATTCACTTGAGTCCACAAGCCTTCTTTTTGCACATAAATCTCTGGGTTGAATGCTTTACTGAATCCATCATGAGCGAACATTTTCCCGCTCTCAAAAGCAGATTTAGCGCCATGGAAGTTGGCTCCACCAGCAACAATCACCACACCATTACTCTCACCTGCGAACGCCCCTGCTACCCCTTCTTGCACCTCTAAAGACTTAGGTGCTGGCATCGCGTGTAAGCTTTGCCACGGTTGCTCTCGGCCAAATCGATATGTTTTGACCTCTGCTGTTCTTAGGCCGGGTTTTATTTCTCCGCTAATCAACAGAGCCTGTTCACCCTTAGCGACCAGAGCACTACCACAATTTGGTAAATACGGTGACTGGCCAAGATCACTCCACTTACCTGTCTCAGGTTGGTAGCTTAAAACTTGGCGATTCCATTTATAATCCGTCGGTTTCATCCCCATGTAGTCATCGACGATTTTCTGCCAAGCTTCTGGTTCGGCTTTTTTATCCGTCGTCAGTACGTCATTAAGATATTGGTCAAAGTAAGCTTTGTTGTATCCACCAAAAAAGACCACTTGTTTACCGTCCGGCGAATAGGACGCGGCACCTAGTAGACCCACGGGAGAAGTCGTATTCGCTTGCGCCCAAGCGTCTGATTCAACATCATATCGATATACACTATCAAACAAGATTGGCGCCGCATCAGACGCGTTGATCTTACCTGAGCCACCAAAGACATAAATTTCGTTGCCAATCACAGATGCCGTCGCCCCATTGCGGGCAGGACCACTAAAATCAGCTCTTTTTTGCCAACCTTGAGATAGGTTATTTAGATCAAGCATGTAAAAGTCTTGTCCCGCCGAACCGAGTCCAACGAAGACTTTATTGCCCGCTTGGGCGCTCACGCCACTTTTAATGCCTACAGGAAGATCAGGCCACTCATTTGCAGCCAGTGCGTTAACACTCAACACCAGAGAAGCAGCAAGCAAAGGTGTATGAAGTATTGAGTTTTTGATAGTCATTATTGTTATTTCCTTATTGGGTGACCCTACCACTCATTCGGTCATGGATTGGCGCAGTCATTTCCTGTTGCGCCTTTGTACAAAATTCATACTAATTATTGATCAATGAAAAAATATTTCTTTGATCGACTTGGCAATAAAAAACATTTTCACCATTAAATAAAATAAAAGCCCATCATTTCGATGAGCTTTTAATAATGACTTTTAAATCAATAAAATAGAGTTACTTCATTAATGGCAGAACCACTTCCGCCGTCTCCATTACTGATTCAGTATATTCAGGATAGCTGTCTAATAAGGTATTGATCAGAGCATCAACCAATAAGAGCGCGCCAACTTTGGATGCGAATGCACCGCCTGTCAACGGACCTTCTGGCCTTGCTGCTACGAGCAGTTCATCGGAAATAGCCGAGAGCGGACTATGACTAATGTTGGTTAATGAGACAACAGGGACACCGCGTCGATGGGCTTGTGTCGCTGCGTGGATAACCTCTTTGGTTGAGCCTGAGCTCGACACGGAAAACCACATATCGCCACTGTCACTGCGGCCCGCACTCATTGCAGCCAAGTGCGTGTCCTCGTACATGATGGCCTTTTTGCCAATACGTACTAAACGATAAGCTAAGTAACGCCCGACAATACTTGATGCACCGACGCCGACACAGCCGATGAATCGCGCACTATGAACCAGTTCGCAGATACGCATCAATGATTTACGGTCAATCAATTTGGCAGTATCTTGCAGGCTATCGACGGCACTTTGCGCAGAGATATCGCAGATATCACCTTCCATTGGAGTTTGATTCTGCGAGGCCGTCTGGCTTAAATCAACCGCCAGTGCCATTCTGAAATCAGAATAACCTTTGTAGCCCATATCGCGACATAAACGCACTACCGTCGCTTCACTCGTTTGAGTATTACGAGCAAGATCGGTAATGGTTTGAAACTGAACGTCATGAGCGTTCTCTAGTACGTAATCCGCAACTAGTCTTAGTTTTTTACTCAACGGCTCAATATTAGAACGCAATCGAACTAATAGATTTTTAGGCGAATTCACGAAGGCCTCTTTACATTTATATGGCTGAGCTAAAAGTATCAAACTCAATCTGTTTTGAACACCAGCATTGGCTTGATAATCAAATAAAGTTATTAAAACTAAAAGTTTCAATCATCTTGTTGATCTTGTTTTTGCCTTCACTATCTAGCCCAAGGAAAGGCGCTCTGCATTCACCATAGTCGATACCGAGTTCTCCCATCGCATACTTAATGCCTTGGTAAACTCCAACATCGAGCAAGACTTCCGTCACTCGATTGACCTGCTTTTGGCGTTCTAATGCTTTGTCTAAATGGCCTTCTCTCACCGCTTGGTAAAGCTCGACGTATTGCTTTGACATCAAGTTATAGGTACTACCAATCCCTCCACTGGCTCCCATCTGTAAACCACTGATGAGCATAGTATCTTCACCATGAAAGATAATACTTTCCGGTTTTGCCTGACGTAATCTCTCGACAAAAAACATATCGGTAGTGGTGTGTTTGATGCCAACTACATTCTCTAACTCTGACAGTTGCAGCAGTTCTTGGTGCTCAAAGGTAACACCTGTCGTGCCCGGAATATTGTAGAGCAACAAGGGAATGGGCGAGTATTGAGCAAGGCTCTTATAATAGTGAATCACTTCAGCCTTACTGAAACCGTAGTAAAAAGGTGGCGTTGCCGAAATGGCATCATAGTCCGCAGCAACCGCACTATCGATTAGCTGTAAAGACTCATGCAATGCAATGGTGCCAACATGAGCAATCATTGGAACACGTCCATTATTGACTGAGGAAACCGCATTGAGCACCTGTTTTCGCTCATCAATACTCATCATAAAACATTCTGATGAGCTACCGCCGATATAGAATCCATGTACACCTTGCGTGATATGGTGCTCGACCATCGCGGGAATTTTATCAAGTTGCAGCAAACCATTAGATGAAAATGGTGTCATCAAGGGAAGGTAAATGCCCTGCATATAAACCTCTGAGAATTAGAAGCATCAATGTGAGGGAGGCAAGCCTCCCCCTTTGATTTAGTTAGAGAAAGTTTACGTCGCGCAGTTTCGCCAATACATCGGCTTTTTGGTTTGCGCTTAGTGCACGGATTGGTTGGCGAGGGTCACCCGCATCAATACCGTGCAGCTGCATCGCTACTTTACCTGCGGCAACACCACCATACTCAACCAACACACGAATTATCGCGATGACTTTATCCATCAATGCAGCTACTTCGTCATGCTTACCTTGGTTAAACGCTTCAATAATCTTTAGGTAAAGCGGAGCAGCATAGTTGTAGGTACTACCAACCGCACCGACTGCGCCTACCGCAAGGCCCGCAGGCAGAAACTCATCTACACCGAAAGGAATATCAAATTTGCCACCAGAAACGCGCACGCAGCGTTGGTATTCATACAGATCAGCGTTGTTGAACTTAGCACCTGATAGGTTCGGAATACGCTGTTCACCTTTGATTAAAAACTGCTCTAAATCAAGATTTACCCCAGACATACCAGAGTGGTAGTAGTAGAAACCCTTCGATGGTGCGGCAGCCGCAACCTGCGCGCAATAATCGACAAGATCATCAACGCTACCCGGCTTAAAGAAACATGGTCCGATTGCTGAAGTTGCTAAAATATCGAGCGTTTCCGCATGCTCAGTTAAGTTAAGCGTATCGACAATGCTCAGAGCGCCAGTATGCAGAATCAAATCAAGCTTGCCATCTGCCGCTTTCACCCAGCGTTCTGCTATCGCTTTACGTTCTTCTACAGAACAATGAATCCCTTCTCCGGTTGTGCCACATACATAAGCCCCCTTAACGCCTTGATCAATCAGTAGCGCGGCAATTTGGTCGATTGCCGCAAAGTTGACTTTATTGTTTGCGTCGAACGGGGTGTGGGGAGCGGCAATTAGGCCAGTTAACTTATTCATTTTTAATACCTTTAATAATTTTGTTTCTACTGTCCGTAGCCCAAGAAGATTTCAGGAAGCAACAGAGTGAATTGAGGGAAAACAGCAACGAGTGCAAGCACGATAAATAGCGGCACAAGCAATGGAATAACACCGCGCGTCAAAACGTGGAATGGAATGTCACCCACACGCGATACGACGTATAACGCCATGCCCATCGGTGGAGTTAAGATACCGATCATCAGGTTTAAGATTGCCATTACACCAAAGTGAACTGGGTCGATACCCACTGCACCCGCTACAGGCACTAGGAAAGGAACCAGCAGCAGCAATAGCGCCAATGATTCGATAAAGGTTCCCAAGAACAGCAGGAGTAAGTTAATAAGTAGCAATAAAACTAGCGGGTTATCACTGATGGTTAAGAAGTAATCAGCCAGCATTTGCGGTAATTGTTCACGCGCAACAATCCAACCAAACACAGTCACACCCATGACCATTAGTGCAACCACAGCCGTGGTGTTAACCGTTTCTCTTAAAATTTCAACAAAGCCACTTAACGTAAGCTGCTTGTACACGACTGTACCTAAGAACAAAGCGTAAAGAGAAGAAACGACAGCCGCTTCCGTTGGCGTAAACTTACCTGAGAAAATACCACCAATAATGATTACCGGAGTCAGTAGCGATAAGAACGCTTCTTTAAATGATCTTAGCTGCGCTTTACGTGATGCACGCGGCAATGTCATATAGCCACGCTTTTTACAAATAAAATAGCTCATTGTCATTAGAGCGACACAGCACAGTAGGCCAGGTATTGCACCTGCTAAAAATAAAGCACCGATGGAAGTGTTTGAGACTACACCATAAATGACCAAGGGAATTGAAGGGGGAACCAATGGACCAATAATACAAGAAGCCGCGGTCAAACCACCGGCGAAATCATCGTCATACTTTGCATCACGCATCGACTTAATTTCGAGTTGTCCTAAACCACCAGCATCGGCTAAAGCCGAACCAGACATACCAGAAAATAGTAGGCTCGCCATGATGTTTACGTGACCCAAACTGCCCGTAATATGACCAACCATAGATTTAGCAAAGTTAAAGATTCGCTCTGTAATGCCCGCACTATTCATCAAGTGACCAGTCAAAACAAAAAACGGAACCGCCAACAATGTGAAGTTGTCGATACCACCCAGCATTTGTTGAGCAGCAAAGTTAATACCTATGCTATTGGTAACAAGCAAGAACACCAATGCAACGAAAATTAGTGAAAAGCCCACTGGCATACCTGCAAACAGCAGCCCTAGCCAGCCAAAAATTGAACCTGCCATAAGGATTCCCTACCTCTGTGCCATTTGCGAATTCGATGCCTGCGCATCTTTAGTACAACCAAAAAGTTGCTTTGAAAGTCCAAACATTTTCTCAAGCTGTCTGAACACCATGAACAATCCACCTAACGGCAAGCTATAGTTCATCCAGCTGCTTGATACCCCTAAAGTAATTAACTCGAAGAACGCAGTTCGTTGAACATGTTGGTAGCCTAAATAGATGATGGCGATGATAGAAAACAGCACCGCGACCTCTAGTGACAGCACTAATGCCAAACGGGCTTTTTCAGGCAATTTATCTGAGAAAAAAGTGATGTTGACGTGTGTATTGCGCTTAATCGCAATCGCACAGCCAATTAACGACATGTACATAAATAGAACTCGGGCGAGTTCTTCACTCCAAAGAGAAGGATCATTTAACAACCAACGAGTACCAATTTGCCATGTCAGTACCACTAACAATGCAACCATTAAAGGTACGGTTAAGATCTCTTCAATATTATCAATTATCTTCTTAAACATCTTGAGCTCCATGGCTGGCCAAGTGCGGCCAGCCTGAATAGTCGAAATAAACTGTTGTGTTTATTTCCTTACATAGCTGCGAGTTTTTTAACTACAGGCTCGCCGATCTTTTGTTCAAATTCAGCGTACAGAGGCTGCATTGCTTCACGGAATGGAGCAAGATCTGGGTAAGTGACCTTCACACCTTCTTTTTCGAAGAATGAAATCAGATCCGCTTCTTGCTGTTTCACGGATGCAGTATGTGCAGCGCCCGCTTTAGCAACGGCTTTGCTCACGATCTCTTTTTCTTCTGCAGAAAGCTTTTGCCATGTTGGCTCAGAAATGATCACCATCTGGTCATTAACGATGTGATTAGTCATCGCCAAGTTGCCTTGAACTTCATAGAATTTCATGGTTTTGATGGTTGGTAACGGGTTCTCTTGGCCATCAACGGCATTCGTTTGTAGTGCTAGGTAAACTTCAGAAAACGCCATCGGTGTTGGAGATGCACCTGACAGTTTTGCGTAGTTTAGATTTGGCTTAGCGTTTGGAACACGTAATTTAAGACCTTTAAAGTCTTCAATATTATTTAGAGGGCGGTTAGAAGTGGTTTCACGTGTACCATTGTACCAAGTATCTAGCGCACGCCAGTTAAACTTAGTCAGCATCTCTTCACGAACACCTTGACCAAATTCCGAGTCGAACATACGACGCAGGTGATCATAGTCGCGTGCAACATAAGGTAGCGTTACCGCTTCGGCACGTGGGATCCAAAGACCCATACGACCAAACTCAGCGTAAGTGATATCCAAATCACCCATACTCAGTTGCTGAAGCATTGCTCTGTCATCACCCAATTGTGCACTTGGGTACAGCGCCAACTTCAATTCGCCATTACTCATCTCTTCGATTGTGTCCGCTAGAAGCTTCGCCGAAGTGTACTCCACAGAACCAACAGAAGCTTGCATACCCATTTTTAGCGTCGTTTCAGCGTTAACAGAAACGGCACAACCAAGAGCCAGCATAGCGATAGTAAGTTTGTTGATGGCTTTCATATTATTCCCTTTTATTAGATTTTTACCTTGCTTCACCAATTTCAAAAAAAACTTTTATTTTGTTTGAAAAAAATCTTCGTTATAGATTATTATTGCCGTGAAGATTATTTTCAAACCAACTTTTTGCAAAATGTGATCGCGGACAAAAATTCGCCAGAGTTATCAATTAGCACACTGATTAGACGAATTGAGATGGATCGCTTTCTTCCCATCACTCCGCAATTCAACGCTTAACTTATGAGGCCCGTCGTGAGAACAAAAACACTAAATATCAACGAGTTAAAGTCATCCTTACTAGGTCAAACCGTGGTTTCTATTCAACCCGTCGCTGGTAGTCCATTAGAAAAAACAGAATTTATCGTCGCGATGGCGCTGGCTGCCGAACAAGCAGGAGCAAGAGCCCTTCGCATCGAAGGTGTCGAAAATGTCGCCGCTGTCGCTGCTACGGTGAGTGTACCAATTATTGGAATCGTGAAACGTGACTTGCAGGACAGTCCCGTTCGCATCACACCTTTTGCCCACGATGTTGATAACCTTGCGAATGCGGGAGCTACCATCATTGCCTTTGATGCCACAGATCGTGAACGCCCTGAGAGCCGCGATCACATTGCTCAAGCAATTAAAAACTCTGGGTGCTTTGCGATGGCAGACAGCTCTTGTTTTGATGACGGAGAGTGGGCCCACACGCAAGGAGTCGAGATTATCGGCTCAACGCTGTCTGGCTATGTCGGTGAGGTTGAGCCTACCGAACCAGATTTGCAATTGGTGAAACAGTTTTCCCAAGCGGGGTTCTTTACAATGGCAGAAGGTCGCTACAACACACCAGAATTAGCGGCTCAAGCGATAGAAGCTGGCGCAGTTGCGGTAACCGTAGGTTCAGCGATTACTCGCCTAGAAGTGGTCACCAACTGGTTTAACGCCGCGACGCAGGCGGTAGGGGGAAAGCAATGCACACACTAGCCATCGACATTGGCGGAACCAAGATAGCGTTAGGCTTAGTCACAGATGGTAAGCTGATCGAACGAGCCCAGATCCCGACGCCTAGGGCACAAAGTGCAGCGCAGTTTGCGCAAGTCATACTGACATGTGCAGAGCAATGGCTGCCAAAAATAGATAATATCGGGGTGTCGACAACGGGCTTAGTCACCAAAGGCGGTATCTCAGCCATCAACCCAGATACCTTAGCTTTTCCAAGCCCTTTCCCACTTGCTCAAGCGTTGGAATCACTAACAAATAAGCCTGTCGCGATGCTCAATGATGCCCAAGCAGCGGCATGGTACGAATTTGTTAGACTTGAGACACCAGTGAAAAATATGGCGTTCATTACTGTCTCTACCGGAGTGGGTGGCGGTATTATCATTGATGGTAAGTTACATCAAGGCGGCGCAGGCTTAGCGGGCCATATCGGTCATATCTCTATTGATAGCCAAGGCCCGCAATGCGGTTGTGGCCAAACAGGGTGTGTGGAAGTTATCGCTTCTGGTACCGCGATTAAAAAAGCCAGTGATGCCGAGTTTACTCCACCCATTAGCAATATTGATCTTTTTGAGCAAGCGGACAGCAACCCAGTCGCCGAGACGATCATCTCTCACAGTGCCCAAGCCATTGCTACGCTATGCTGTAACTTGAAAGCGACGTTGGACTTGGATGTGATTGTTCTAGGTGGTGGTGTTGGACTCGCCAAAGGCTATTTAGATCGTGTAAGAAAAGCGATTCAAACACGACCGAGTGCGTTTCAAATCCCAGTGACCGAAGCGATCGGTAACTACGATGCTTGCCTACTTGGCGCAGCCTATCAATTTAAGGAGTAAAGAATGGGACTCAAAGCTATCTCGGCCCCACGTATTTTTGACGGCAATCAATATCATACTGATGCTGCGTTAGTTTGGGATAAGGAACATATTCACACCATTATTCCGCTATCTGAGTTAACCGATGATATTGAGCATCAACACTTTGCTGATGCACTCATCGCCCCTGGTTTTATCGATATTCAAGTTAATGGCGGCGGAGGGGTGATGTTCAATAATACCATTACCCCACAAGGTATCGACACCATCTGCACGGCTCACCGTAAACACGGCACTGCCTACTTACTGCCAACCTTGATAAGTTCAACGCCAGAAAACATTCAGCTAGCGCTCAGTGCGACTCAGCAGGGCATGAGTGATCACATCGCCGGCTTACTTGGCATTCATCTTGAAGGCCCTTGGTTAAACAAGGATAAGAAAGGTGCCCACGATCCAAATTTGTTCTATGCACCGAGCGTCGAAGACCTCAAGCAGTTTGCTTGGCCAAGCCAAGGTAAAGTTTTGGTTACAGCTGCAGTAGAGAACATCGAGCCAAGTGCTTTGAGTTGGATGAAAGCGCAAAACTTCACCTTGTCTTGTGGTCACAGCAACGCTAAGGCGTCACAGTTAACCGAAGAAAAACTCAGTTATGTAGACGGGTTTACCCACCTATTTAACGCCATGTCGCCTTTTGAAGGCAGAGAACCCGGCGTGGTAGGAACAGCGCTAAATACCGATAGCGCTTGGTGTTCAATCATCACCGATAATATCCACGTTCATCCGCAAAGCTTCCTACTTGCCCACAAAGCCAAACCGCAAGGTAAAATGTTGATTGTCACTGATGCGATGGCAACGGTTGGCAGCGAAAAAGATTATTTCGAACTCGATGGCGAAGTGATCAGTGTAGTAGACAATAAGCTGGTCAACAGCAGAGGCAGCCTCGCTGGCGCGCATATTGGCATGGATGAATCAGTCGCAAACGTCATTGAATGGGGCATATCAGAGGACGAAGCGCTCAAGATGGCCTCAACCTACCCAGCACAAGCATTGCAATGCGAAAAGCTTGGTGCACTAAAGAATGGCTTCCGTGCCTCTGCCACCGTTTTAGGCCAAGATTATCGAAGTCAGGCGGTACTCGTGGATGGGAAGTTGTACTAAAAAAGGAGGCCATCGCCTCCTTTTTTATCGAGTCAGTTTCGCCACCAGCAGTACAGCGCCAAACAGACTAAGCGCCATGCCAAGGTCTTGCATTACCCCGACAGCTGATAAACCAAGACCAATCATCAAATAGTACATCAATCCAAACAACGCACCTGCACTGCCAGCCTGAGCCTTGTAGTTGATGAGCGCGCCGCTTAATAAATTAGGAATTCCCACTCCAAACGAGGCAACAATCACTAACATAGGAACCAACAGCCATAAGCTTGATTGCAGTGCCCATACACCGAGCGCACCGACTAATGCACCGCTAACCGCTAGCATGATCAACAAGCCCGATCGCCAATCACGCTGCAATAAACTCTTATTGATGCTGCTGCCGATAAAAGTACCTAGCGCTAATACCACGCCACTGTAGCCAAATTGTTGGCTGGTCAGTCCCATAGCTTCAAACACAAACGGACCTTGAAGATAGTAACTGAACAACAAAACGTTAAAGCTAGCAACCATCACAGCATCGAGCCAAAGGATCTTATCAAGCAGCATCTGCTTAGCTAAACCAACTATGTCAGGCTTGCTAATATGTTCCGCCTTGGTTTCAGGTAAACAGCAACAACATACTAAAAGCAACACTAAAGCCAATAACGACAAAGCAGAAAATACGCCTTGATAGCCAGCGAGCTCAGACAACAAGCCGCCAGACATTAAGCCAAGTACAGGGCTGATCGAGATCCCCATTCCCATGTAACCGAACACTTTAGCAAGTCCTGACCCATCATAGCTATCACGCAGCATGGTTTGTGTCACCACAGAACCAACAGCCGCACCAAAGGCACTCAATGCTCTAAACAACATCAAACATTCAAATTGAGTGGCAAACAAAGCACCTATCGCCGCCAACCCATAGGCCGTTAAACCAAGTAGCATCGCGCGCCTACGGCCAAGATAGTCTGCCGCAATACCCCAAAAAACCACGCCAACCGCAAACGCAGTAAAGTAAATGGATAATGTTTGGCCAGCCATACTATTGCTTACCTCAAACGCTTGGGCGATATGAGGCAATACCGGGCTGTAGATCGTCTCAATGATTTGCGGAAACATCATCAATGCGACCATGAGCCAAACAGAAGGGATTTTATTCATCTCTTACTCACTAAGTTTCTAAAAAGTGGGCGCAGTTTAATGAAGAGTGCTAAAGTCCAAATAACGACATCAGAACAATAAACTTCAAAATAGAGACAAATGGCACTAATTGATGAGTCAACTCGCTTCAATGCGGATGAGTTATGTAGCGCAGTCGTTGGTATTGCAGCAAGAATTGGCAAGCATGATTCTGGCATGCACACCCACAACAAAGCTCAATTACTCTATGCGCCACAAGGGTGTATGAGCATTCAACTAAAAGGGAAGAAAAGTGTTTTGCCGCCCACGCGCGCAGCTTGGATCCCTGCGGGTGTCGAACACTGCGCAACCATGAATAATATCGTCGAATATCGTTCACTCTATTTTTCACCAAGGGTTACCCCACCTATTGATCAAATCAAAATTGTTCAAGTGACCCCCTTGCTGCAAGCGCTGATTGAACGCATGGCTTTTTGGCCGTGGGATAAGCCAGAGCCAGAAATGAGTAATACACTCGCCCTATTTGTCGAAGAGCTCGAACAAGCGCCGGTGCAATCTCTCTCATTGCCGCTTCCATCGGATCCACGGCTTACCACTTGGCTTAATTCTCTCGATCAACCTACATCCATTGCTCCTGCACTCAACCAATTAGCCAATCAAGTGGGGGCAAGCAGCAAAACCATCAGCCGTATTTTTAACAAAGAAACCGGTATGCCCTACCAATCTTGGCGGCAACAATGGCGTTTATTGAGATCAATTGAACTGCTATCACAAGGTTTGCAAGTCAATGACGTCGCCTATCAACTAGAGTTTTCCAGCGATAGCGCTTTCATTACCTTCTTCAAACAACAAACCGGGGCTACGCCTCTCCAATATTTGCACTCATCTGCTTGATTAAATTGGCCTTTGCTCCAACAATATCGATATTGAACCGGAGGTACCCATGTCTGACAAGATCTCAACCACAGCTTTAGCCAAGCTGCGTAGCCTAGAAGCAAAAGAACTCTTCAACGAGTTAAAAACCGCTGGTTACATTAATCGTAGCGAAGATGGCTGGGTGCTTACCGAACTAGGCAGCAAGTTTGGCGGCGAATACGTTAATCACACCAAGTTTGGCCAATTTATTGTCTGGCCTGAGAACCTACTGATCGATTCCGATGCCACCAGCGGTAAGACGCTAAGTGCCACTCAAATTGGCCAACGCTTCTCTCTAAACGCTAAGAAAATCAACCAACTGCTGCAAGAGCTCGGCTGGATAGAAAAAGCTGAAGATGGTTGGCATATCACCGCTTCAGGGCTTACTGTTGGTGGTTATCAACGCGAAGATAAAGAGAGCGGTCAAAAGTTTGCTGTTTGGCATGACTCTATTGTACGCAACAAGCGATTACGCCAATCTGTAGTCGAGTTCTCAGGACAAGACGCAGAAGCACACGCGACCGACAAGTCTATCTCTAGCTTCAGACAAAAGTTTGAAGCTAAACATCGCACCTTAGACGGCCATTATGTTCGATCCAAAGGTGAGCTCATCATCGACAATTGGCTATATATGAATGGCGTCGTCCATGCGTACGATAGACAACTCCCAATCGAACAAGATGTGTTAAGCGACTTCTACCTACCGAGTGGGAAAGTTTACCTACAATACTGGGGCAGTGACACCGGAGAGGTATCAGAAGCAGAGCGACAGTCAATTAGACAAGTCTATGAGCAACACAACTTCGCCTTGATTGAAGTCATGCCAGAAGAAGTATCCCAATTGGACGATGTATTACCTGCTCGCCTAAAAGCATTTGGTATTAAAGCCTATTGAATTGATACAAAAAAGCCCGCTTAAATCACTCTAAGCGGGCTCTTCCATACTCTTTAATTACTTACTGTAGCGCGCCATCGCTGCTTCTTCCTTCGACACAACGGTTTTACCAATTGGTGCCAATGACATGTACGCTAGTTTCAAATGCTGTAGTGCGAATGGAATACCGATGATGGTAATAAAACACGCAACAGCAGACATGATATGGCCGATAGCAAGCCAAATACCTGCCAGTAAGAACCAAACGATGTTACCTATCGTCCCAAGTGGACTGGTACCAATATCCATCTCTTTGGTTAACTCGTCACGGCTAACCACCTCTTGACCAAACGGGAAGAAAGAGAAGTTACCAATCACGAAACATGCTCGTCCCCAAGGGATACCGATAATACTGATAAAGCAAATCAAACCAACTAGCCACCAAGCTAGCCCCATGATCACGCCACCACACAAAAACCAAATTATATTGCCAAGAACTCTGAGCACTCTATTTCTCCTATCAAAGTCTAACTGTAGACTGGCTTATAATGCTCTACAGTTGGGAATGGATCGTAAAAATGATGTAAAAGAGCCTTCCATTCCTGATATTCAGCAGACTGCCTAAAGCCCTGCTCGTGATCTTCTAATGTTTCCCAGTTTACCAACAAAATGTAGCGGCTTGGGTTTTCAATACAGCGTTGTAGCTGATGCGACACATAGCCTTTCATACTCGAAATAATCGTCTGTGCCTTTGCAAAATTATGTTCAAACTCTGCCTCTAGGTTTGGTTTTACATCTAAGATTGCGACTTCCAGTATCATGATCTTTCCTTAACGTAAGATGAATATCACCTAATTTATTGCAAACCTTGCCACACTGCGGTTGCTCCGCTAATAGAACAAAGCAGCAGCGCGCCAATACGGATCTTCTCTTTAGGTAGTGTTTGTGTAGTAAGCCTTGCCAGTTTATACCCCAACCAAGCCGCAGGAATCAAAGGGACGGTAATCCAGACATGGTGCATAGTTAGAAAACCGGCTGGCATCTGAATGATCAACGAGATCATCGAACTAAAGACAAAGAATGCGGATAAATTACCACGCAACTGATTCGCTTCTTGATGTTGCAAGAGTAGCGCCATCGGCGGGCCGCCAATACCGGAACTGGTCCCAAAGAATCCTGAGAAAAATCCGGCTATAGTCATGCGCGCTGGCGTCGGTTCAATACGAAACGGCAGTAGACTTACGATAACAGCAAATAGCACCAATGCCCCCAGCCATAGAGCCAGTAAGTCTGTCGAGACCATCACTAGCAGTACACCACCAGCAATCGAGCCCGGAACTCGACCGATGAGCGCCATTTTTAAACCACCAATTTCAACGCTATCACGATGCTTAAGCGCATTGAGTATTGAGATAAACAACGCGACAAGGCAGATCGGTGCAGGCACGTAGTCGGGTGAAATCAAAAACAATAACGGGGCAGCGACAATCGCTAAACCAAAGCCAATCGCAGTCTGAACAAAGGAGCCTAAGAAAATGAGTAAGGCTGCGATCAATGCTTCGGGAGTTATCCATTCAGCAAGCATATACAGTATTTATTATCATAGAAAAAACTAAGCCCATCATAATCGAAATGAAAATGATGGGCTTAGTTTTTATTCAGTTTTCTTACGCAGTGGTAGGAGACAGAGCTCTTTCGATTGGTTTGTCGTTAATCGGCAAATGAATCAATGCTGCGGCAAAAGCAAGTACGACCGTTGACCACCAGATCGGATCATACGAGCCATAGTAGTCATAAATACGACCGCCTGCCCAAGCTCCTAAGAAACTACCAACTTGGTGCGTGAAGAACACTAAACCATACAGAGTTGATAGATATTTAGCGCCGAAGATCTGTCTTACTAAGCCTGATGTCAACGGCACCGTACCTAGCCAACAGAAGCCTATCGCACCACCAAAGATAGCGGCAGTGTGCTCGGTTACAGGCAGGGTGACAAAGGCACCAATCACAACCGTGCGCATTAGGTATAGAGCAGACATTACATGACGCTTGCTGTACTTATCACCCATCACACCCCAGAAGTACGAGCCGAAAATGTTAAAAATACCGACATACGCGAGCGCCATGGCTGCAGTTTGCGCCGATAGGTTTTTATCCGCCAAGTAACTCGGTAAATGCGTAGCAATAAACATTACGTGGAAGCCACAGACAAAGAAACCCGCATGAATAAGCCAGTAACCTTTGTGGTTAAATGCCTCTTTTAACGCCTGCTTAAGCGTTTGTTGTTGCTCTGCAGTTTGCGCCTCAGCATTGGAGTCTGACGGCTTAGGCGAGCGCATAAACAGTGCAAAGGCAATCATGGTCGAACAAAGAATTGCAAAACCCTGTAGCGCCCCCTGCCAACCAAACTCAGTCAGCATAGTCTGTGCGCCTGGGATCATCGCAAACATACCGAATGAACCAGCAGCTGTAGTCAAGCCGAACGCCTTCGCAGCATGTTCAGCAGGAACAACTTTCGCGACTGCGCCAAGAACAATCACATAGCTTGTCGCACTTAGACCAAGGCCTACTAACACGCCCAGTGATAGGTACAGCATGCTTGGTTCAACCGCAATGGATGTTAGATATAAGCCTAATCCGTATGCGATAGCACCCATGATGACGATACGTTTAGCGCCAAATCGGTCAGCAGCCATGCCAACAAATGGCTGAAACACACCAAACAAAAGGTTCTGTAATGCAATCGCAAAGCTAAAGAACTCACGCCCTGTTTGGAAGTGCTCCGAAATCGGCATCATAAAAATGCCAAATGATTGTCTGATACCCAGACAGGTAATTAAGATGGCGATCCCTAGCCAAACAATGATTGGAAATCGAAAAATGCTCATCGCATAACCTTAGTGATGATGGTGGTGAGAATGGTCGTGCTCACCACCAGTCGTCTGGTGGCAGCCGCTATTGATTGCCTGCTGCGCTAACAACTCCAACAGTTTCGGAGAATGGTGAACGACAACAAGAGACAAGCCCAATAGCAGGGTCATTCTCATCAGCTGAGCGAAAAGTGATTGAGAAAACATGATTCTAAATCTCAGCATGGGTTAAAAAAGAGCGCGAAGTGTAGAGATCTACGCGCAATGACTCAAGTGATCTTTATTCAATCAGGCTATGCGTTTTTTGCATATATTCTTGTGTGAGAGTAATTCAAACCCTTCATCAATCCAACCTGTCACTCCGCCTATCATTTTCTTTACTGGTCGACCTAGCTTAGCTAACCGAATCGCCGCCTTTTCCGTTCCGTTGCAATGTGGGCCCGCGCAATAGACAACAAACAAGGTGTCTTGAGGAAATTCAGCCAAGCGCTTTTCGTTAAGTCTTGGATGGGGAATATTGATTGAGCCCTGAATATGGCCTTGCTCAAATAAGCTTTCACCACGCACATCCACCAGCACAAAATCTTGCAAACCATTAGTTAGGGCATGGTGAACATCCCAACAATCGGTCTCAAATTTTAGTAGTGATTCAAAATGCGCTAATGCTTCTTTGCTGCTTGCGGCCGCGACTCTTGATACTGCACTTCCCATGTTTTATCTCCTTATCTGAGTGAACAAAATCCATTATGCGAGCAAAACTTCACCACCAAAATTGGCTTAATAGACAATGTTCGTTAATATTAAGCCAAATGGTGTTTACCCAAGGATCGGAAAATGAATCGTGTCGCTATCCTCGCCCACTCGCATGTCACGCTATTTGAGATGTCCTGTGCCGTCGAACTGTTTGCTCTACCAAGGCCCGAATTTGAAGATTGGTATCAAACCGATGTGATCAATATGGAAAATAAGCCGATCAGCACGACAGGCAATATCGTTCTCACGACTCAATACACGGATAGCCTTGAGAAATACGACACTTTAATTATCCCTGGCTGGCCAACATGGGACTACCCTATCCCTGATATCATTGAACGTGAAGTATCCAATTTTGTCTCAGCGGGCAAACGCTTACTGACATTATGTTCTGGGGCCTTCTTACCGGCCAAATTAGGGTTACTTGATGGTAAAGTCGCGACGACGCACTGGATGTACGAAAAAGCCTTTCGTGAACAATTCCCACAAATTCGCTATCAATCTGATGTCCTGTACGTTTTTGATGGCAGCATCGGTTGCTCTGCGGGTAGTGCATCTGCCTTAGATCTTGGCTTAGCCGTAATTCGTCAAGACTACGGATATGCGATTGCTAACCAAGTAGCGAAACGTTTAGTGGTATCTGCACATCGGCAAGGTGGACAAACGCAGTTCGTCGAAACGCCAATATTAGAAATACCGAACCAATTCTCTGATGCTTTAGATTGGGCAAACCAAAATTTAGATAAGAGTATCAGTGTGGATGCGCTTGCGAACAAAGCCAACATGTCACGTCGAACCTTTGATCGGAAATTTCGCGCTAGTTTTGATTTATCGCCAAAAGAGTGGTTGATTCAACAACGAGTCGAGCGCGCCAAAGGACTTTTAGAGAATAATTCAACATCGATCGAGCGCCTTGCCAATCAAGCAGGCTTTGAAAATGCGACTACAATGCGACATCACTTCAGGCGCTTAATCGGCATTTCTCCGCATCAATACCGAAATCAATTCAACAACAAATAGTCGCCTACTTGACCAAAATCAAGTGTATAGCGTTTATACCCTTTAGTGCGATGTAATAATGACATCCACTTGTTAGGATGCCTGCAAACCTATACTGCAAGGCACCCTCAATGCATCAAAACATGAACAAAGTGCTGCTTGATATCGCACTGAACTTAAGCTCAAACCTAACCAATGAAACACAATATCAGCATCTAATTGATGGTATTGATCAGGTCTTTCCGTGTGATGCGAGTGCTTTGTTTATTTTTGATGAAGATGGATTCTTAACTCCAGTTGCCGTGAAGGGGCTATCGAGTAGTGTACTTGGGCGACGTTTTTTTCCAAAAACGCATCCTCGCCTTGAAGCCATAATGCAGAGTAAACAGCCAGTGCGTTTTGACGCCAACTGCGAGCTGCCTGATCCTTTTAGCGGCGTCCTACTCAGTGAAGAAGCCGAATTGGATGTGCATGACTGTTTAGGTTGTAGTTTGCATGTCGATGGCCAACTGGTCGGGATATTAACGCTCGACTCAATGACCGTCGGAGCCTTTGACGCCATTGAGTCCGTTACCATTGAAACCTTTGCTGCTCTGGCTGCCGCAACCCTGCGTAATATCGGTCAAATCAAGGCGCTGAAAGCGCAAAACAAAAAGCAGAAACATGTCACCGAGACACTAATCCAACAGGCTCGTTCGAAAGAAGGCGAGATGGTTGGACTTAGTCCTCAAATCCAGCAGCTCAGAAACAACATCGCGACGGTAGCCCAATCGGATTATGCCGTGCTGATCACCGGTGAAACGGGTGTTGGTAAGGAGTTGGTTGCTCATAGCGTCCACGCGCAGTCTCATCGTAACAACAAACCTATGATTTACGTTAACTGTGCCGCACTGCCTGAAGGTCTGGCGGAAAGTGAACTGTTTGGGCACGTTAAAGGCGCATTTACCGGTGCAAATAGCTCACGCGCTGGTAAGTTTGAATTGGCCGATGGCGGTACCATCTTTTTAGATGAACTCGGAGAGCTCCCGCTCCTTTTACAAGCTAAGTTACTGCGTGTGATTCAGCAAGGTGAGTTACAGCGAGTCGGCAGTGATAAGCACCTATTGGTCAACGTACGCATCGTTGCTGCAACAAACCGAAATTTAGAAAAAGAGGTCGAAGAAGGAACCTTCCGCGCCGACCTTTATCATCGCCTGAATGTGTTTCCTATTTCCGTTCCTCCACTTAGAAAACGTGAAGGTGACATTCCCGTACTCGCAGGTTATCTACTCGAAAAGGTTCGCAGCCAATTTAATATTCCAAACTTACATTTACATCCTAAAGCGTTAGCTCAGCTAGAATCACAACAATGGCCTGGTAATGTCCGCGAGCTTGAGCATACGTTAACACGAGCGGCATTAAGAGCGATTCAAGAACAGCAACACATCATTACAATCGACCATTTTGATGGGCTCTCGACCCGTCAGGATGTAAAAAACACATCAAAGTATTTTCCAGAACAAAGCACTGGAATGCGTTCATTGGTCGAAGAGTACCAAAAAGATTTGATTCGTCACTCACTTGAAAAGTCGGACAAAACTTGGTCAAAAGCCGCAGAGTTTTTGCAGATGGATCGTGGCAATCTGTACCGTATGGGAAAGAAGCTCAACATCGATAACTAACTCACCTCGATTTTCGTTGTAAAAAACACATCAACAACGATGTGTTTTTTACAACCACTCGTTGAGGACTTCCACGATAAACCATACAAAATCAAAGACTTATAAATTGGCACGTTACCTGCTCTTACAGTGACATATAAAAGTAAGCGGACTCATTCGCTCAAAACAAACAACTGTTACTGGAGACTCGCAATGTTCTGTATTCAATGTGAACAGACTATTCAAACCCCGACTGTAAAGGGCTGCTCATTCGCACAAGGTATGTGTGGTAAAACTTCTGAAGTTTCAGATCTACAAGATGTGCTTGTTTACACACTGCAAGGCGTCTCTTACTGGGCAGAGCAAGCGAAAAAGTTCGATATTATCGACAATGAAATCAACCAGTGGGCTCCACGCGCTTTCTTCTCAACACTGACCAACGTCAACTTCGATCCTGAGCGTATCCTTGAGCTTTCTGCGCAAGCGGCACAATTTAAAGCGCGCCTAAAAGAGCAAACACTTGCGGCTGCGAAACTGGGTAATGTTGAACTAGAACAAGCACCAAGCGTCGCTGATTTTGAGCTTCCAGCAACAGCAGAAGCAATCTTAGCTTATGCTCCACAAGTTGCGGTAAACCGCGGCTACCAAACCATCAGTGAAGATGTGATTGGTTTGCGTCTACTTTGCCTTTACGGCCTAAAAGGTGCAGCGGCTTATATGGAGCATGCTCGCGTACTTGAACAAACTGACAATGATATTTTTGCTGAGTATCACCAAATCATGGCGTGGTTAGGCACTGACCCTGAAGATCTGAACGCACTGCTTGAGTGCTCAATGCAAATTGGCTTAATGAACTACAAAGTGATGGAGATGCTCGATCACGGTGAAACTGAAACGTTTGGTCACCCAGAGCCTACCGCGGTTAACGTCAAGACAGTCAAAGGTAAAGCAATTCTGGTATCGGGTCACGACCTGCACGATCTAGAAAAGATCCTTCAACAAACGGAAGGCAAAGGCATCAACGTATACACGAACGGTGAGATGCTACCTGCACACGGCTACCCTGAGCTTAACAAGTACCCTCACCTAGTCGGTAACTACGGTAGCGCATGGCAAAACCAGCAAAAAGAGTTCGCTAACTTCCCTGGCGCGATAGTGATGACGTCAAACTGTTTGCTAAACCCTAACGTGGGCCAATACGCCGATCGCCTATTCACTCGCAGCATCGTCGGCTGGCCGGGTGTTGCACACATCGAAGGCGATGATTTCAGCCAAGTTATCGAATGTGCACTTGCCCAAGACGGTTTCCAGCACGATGAAATTGAACAAATGATCACGGTAGGATTTGGTCGCAACGCATTAATGAAAGCGGCTCCTGCCGTAGTTGAGCAAGTTAAAGCAGGCAACATCAAACACTTCTTCCTCGTGGGTGGTTGTGACGGAGATAAATCTGAGCGTAGCTACTACACAGACTTCACTGCGCAAGCTCCAGAAGATAGCGTCATCCTAACTCTGGCGTGTGGTAAATTCCGTTTCAACAAGAATCAATTTGGCGACATCAACGGTATTCCACGCCTTCTTGATGTTGGCCAATGTAACGATGCATATTCAGCAATTCAGCTTGCACTCGCACTATCTAAAGAGTTCGACTGCGACATCAACGAACTACCGCTAACCTTGGTTCTATCTTGGTTCGAGCAAAAAGCGATCGTGATTCTACTGACTCTATTTGCTCTAGGTGTAAAAGGCATTTACACCGGCCCAACCGCTCCTGCGTTCTTAACTGATAACCTAATCAAGGTCATTCAAGATAAGTTCGATATGCGCAGTATTGGCAGCGTAGAAGAAGACCTAAAAACGATCCTAGCGGCTTAATCCCTTCACTGCTCACGCCCAGTACTTAGAGTGTTTAGCTCTTGGTATTGGGCGCTTTTGTACGAGAGAAACGATGTTTATTGAATGGCAAAATAATCAACCTGCAAAAATGCGTTGCGTCGATAAATGGAACGAAACGGACGATACGGTTAGCATCAAGCTTGAAGCAGCCGATGGCAGTCACCTTCACTTTAGTGGCTTTAAGCCCGGACAGTTTGTGTCACTTGGATTCGAGCTAAATGGGAAAATCGAATACCGCGCCTATTCCCTCGCTTCAATGCCCGGCGATGACCATCTTAAACTTACGATTAAACAAGTTGAAGGTGGTCTGGTGTCAAATCACGTCATCGACCAATTTAATATTGGCGATTCTGTCGATGTATTGGCGCCTACAGGACCATTTAATAGTGTCGATTGCCCGCCCAAGAAAAAGGTCGCTTTGCTCAGTGCAGGCTGTGGTATTACCCCTGTGATGTCGATGGCTTCAACTTGGCTACGAGATAAAGAGAATATCGACATTACCTTTATCCATATGGCAAAAAGTGCAGATAAAACCATCTACTTTGATCAGCTAGAATCAATGGATGCCGCCAATGACAACTTCGATTTTAAGTTACTACTTAAAGACAATAGTGGTACGCGTCATCCACAGGGACGCCTCGACAAAGAGTGGCTGAATACACTTTGCCCAGATATTGCTGAGCGCACTGTCTACCTTTGTGGCCCAACTCTGTTTATGCAAGATATGGAAAGCAATACCTTAGCGCTTGGTGTTTCTCTTGAGCAGTTCCACCAAGAGAGCTTCACCCCCATCGAAGCTCATTCAGAAAACGAATCCGGTGGGGTGGTTCAATTTGAAGTGCCCGCATTTGGCGTCGCAACCGAAGTGGCTCAAGGCTCAACCCTTGCGGACGTATTGGAAGAGAACGGCGTGCCGATCATCATTGCTTGTCGCAGCGGTATGTGTGGTTCATGCAAATGTAAAGTGACCAAAGGCGAGGTCTCACGCACCAGTACTGAAACCTTGAGCGAAGAAGATATTGCCAATGGTTACACCCTAGCTTGCTCCAGCCAAGTTCAAAGTAACGTAGAAGTCGAACTGGTTTAGCTTAAATCGGCACCAAGCAAACGTTGTTACTTGGTGCCGTTATTTTAACGAGCCAACGGTGCCTTATGGCTCATTTTGAATGAGGAAGCCTTGACTGGTTTAACAATCAGCCCAATGCCAATCAAAAACAGTCCAGATGCCACTATTTGCGCCAATGACAGCACCTCGTCATACATAAAATAACCACTAATCAAGGCAAAGACTGGCACTAGCAAAGTCAATGGTGCAGTGGTACTTAACGGGTACTTAATCAGCATCATGTTCCACACCCAGTAACCGAATAAGGTGGTCGGGTAAGCTTGAAACACCACGGCAATCGTCGTGTTCCAGTCCCACAGTTCAACGGCTTGCCATAGAATTTGCTCACCATGCAGAGAAACCGCAAATAACACTAACGGAATTGGCGCAAAAAGCATTCCCCAGACATTAAACGCAAAAGCTTGGGTTGTTTGTGATTTTTTCACGATCACGCCCATTAATGTCCAACTACACGCTGCAATCATGATTAAAATAACGCCACTAAGCGTAACATTGCCCGTGGTCGCTGAAACCAATACCACCAACGCACACAGCGCCAGAGCCGCGCCGACAAGCTTTCGAAAAGGCGCTTCGTCTTTGAAGATCACAATCCCCACAGCCATACCAATGAGTACGTTTCCAGACAGCAGCACCGACGACATCCCGGAAGATAGCCCAGCAGTAATTGACCAAGATGCCATGCCCCAGATCCCAACACCAAAAACCAACCCGTAACTGACTAGGTAACGCCAAGCCACAGTCGGTCTAGGAATAAAGAAAATTGCAGGGAGTACCGCCAACGCAAACCGTGCCGCAGTCGCCAGCAGAGGGTGGACATTGGTCACTCCCATCTTGATCATCGAGAAGTTAAATCCCCAAATCGCCATAACGAGAACAGCCAATAGCAAATCATTTCTTTTCATATTCATCCCTCCTATGTTTTTCAGCAGTATCCCTTGAGGCATGAATCAGATACAGATACAATTTTTAAAACAAAAACCAGTACAGTTGAGTTTGAATACACGGATGAGTATCTATAAGCAGCTAGCCGAACAATTTATTGAAGAGATTGAGAGCGGTAAACGTACAGAGGGTGGCAAAATGCCCTCACTGAGGCAACTGGCTAAGCAGCAGTCGGTCAGCATGTCGACAGTGGTGAGCTGTTATCAAGAGTTAGAGTCTCAAGGATGGATTCATGCCCGGCCGCAAGCTGGCTATTATGTATCGCCGCGTCAACTCTCTCACCTTACCCCTGACTTGGTACAGTTTGTCAGTAAGGTCTCTCACGTTAAGAGAAGTGCCCCCACTCACAACGCACTCAATGGTCCACTAGGTGTCTCTAGTACCACCAACGACGATCAATCCATCACCGAGTTAGAGCGTAGTTTTCGACGCTCACTTCGACGCATGGGGGATCGCATCAATCATTACCCTAACATCCAAGGTGAACCGTCCCTGCGTGATGCACTGGCTAGTCATTTCGCCAAATTTGATCATCATTTTTCTTCAGACGAGTTAGTGATCACCGCTGGGTGCATGTCAGCAATCAAAGCGGCATTAGAGTCTTGCAGTGAAGAGGGCGATACCATTGCTATCAGCTCTCCTTGCTTTAATGGCATCATAGAACTTCTTGGTCAGATGTCGCGCAAGATTATCGAGATTCCATCTCTGGACGACGGGGTCGATCTAGAGCAACTTGAAAACCATCTTAAGCACCAACGTGTCGATGCCGCGATTTTTTGTACCTCACATATGAACCCTCAAGGGATCAATATGTCCGCTAACCAGAAGCAAAAACTCGCCCAGTTGGCTAACCAATATCAAGTCCCGGTTATCGAAGATGATGTCTATTTAGAGCTGTCTTACTCATCCCACACCCCACTGCCCGCCAAATATTACGACAAAGATGGTTACGTCTTATGGTGCGGCTCAGTATCCAAAAGCCTCTCACCAAGCTACCGACTAGGCTGGTGCTTACCGGGCCGATATTTCGAGCAGTATAAAACCCAGTTCGCCGCCGCCAGCTATGGTGTCGCCTTACCGACTCAGCTAGCTGTGGCAGACTTTATTGAGTCCGGTCAGTATGCAAAACATGTCAAACGAAGACGAAATCAGCTATTAACGCTAAGGCAAGAATACCTCACTTACCTAACGAACAAGCTGCCTAAACAGATCAAATTGAGTAACCCTCAAGGGGGAATGGTGCTGTGGATTCAGATCCCACATCTCGAGCATAACGCATTTGCTGAACAAGTTGATAAGCTCCAATTGGATATTCGTCTTGGCAGCTTGTTTAGCACGTTAGATCTCTACACTGACTGCATTCGAGTCAACATGGGCTTTCCACTCCAAGATAAAGCAAAGCAGGATTTGGACACGCTAATTGCGTTGATTATTAGCCATTCGAAACTGAATTAAAAACAAAAGCCCGATAGACAAATGCCTATCGGGCTGTAAGTTTCACCGCTGTTCTAGTTAAAAGATAGCGTGTGCCACTAGAACAATGATTGGTAAAGTCACTAACGTTCTTAGCAGGAAGATTGCCATCAGCTCTAGGAAGTTAATTGGCACTTTACTGCTTAGAATGACAGAGCCCGTTTCTGACATGAAGATAAGCTGAGTAACTGACAGAGCTGCCACAACAAACTTGGTTAAGTCAGTACTAATCGTCGATGCTGCAATGATCGAAGGAACATACATATCGGTAAAGCCAACCAACATTGTCTCTGCCGCCTCCGCTGCTTCTGGCACATTTAGCATATCAAGCAGTGGGACAAACGGCGCGCCCATTAGTGAGAAGATTGGAGTTGCCTCAGCAACGATAAGACCTAAGGTACCAATCGCCATTACCACTGGAAGTACACCAAACACCATATCCAGCGCGTTACTGAAACCTTCTTTTGCTACTGAGCCTAAGCTTTTCACTTTGTCAGCACGTTTTAGTGCTAGCTCAAGACCATAGCCAGCGGTCGATTTGCCTGCTGGTACTAGCTCATCGTCACGGTTTGGTGCTGTACCATCAATGTAGAGATCTTTCTTGTATGACAGAGGTGGTAAGAACTGAATCACCATCGCCGCCACCACGCCCGATAGACAGATAGCGAAGTAGAACGGTACAAAATAGTTCGCTAAACCGACCTGAGTAAGAACAACGAGCGAGAACGAAATACCCACTGGTGAGAACATGGTTGCCACAACCGCAGCTTCACGTGCTGTGTACTTTTTATCTTCATACTGCTTACTAGTCAGGATAACACCGACCGTACCATCACCTAGCCATGAAGACATGCAGTCAATCGCAGCTCTACCCGGTAGACGGAAAACTGGGCGCATAAACTTACTTAGTAAGGTGCCTAGCAGCTCTAGAAGGCCAAAGTTCAGTAGAAGTGGCAGCAATAATCCAGCTAAGAAAAAAGTCACAAGCAGTGATGGCAGAAGATCGTTTAGAACCAGTCCACCTGTATTGCCATTCCAAATGATCTCTGGACCGATTTGATGCAGTGCTAGCAGAGTAAATACCGCACCTAGAGTACGAATGGCCAACCAAGTTGGTGTAAGAACAAAAAGTCTAGTCAGCAGAGGAGATTGAGTAACAAAAGTTGGCTTAATAAGACTTGCGGCAATCGAAGCAATCGCAGAAAAACAAATGACTCCAGTTACGGTTGGTAGAATTGCATCACCAAGAACCGCTTTAAATGCTTTCGCCATTAAAGCTAAAGGAAAGGTAAAGCTACCGTCGTGAGTAAGTGGCGCAAGGAAAAAGAACAAACCCAATAATGATGGAATCGCAAACATCAGCAGGTTTCTGCTTGATTTTTGGCTCTCTTGGGCAAGAAGTGTATCGCTCATCTGACTACTCCCTAGATGACTATAAACTCATAAATAATGAATAACTTTTCAATGAAATTGATTATATCCGCAAAAAACGCCAAAACAAGGCAATAATGAAAATTTATTCACCATTAATAAAAATAAAATCAAAACCACTCTCCATTTAACATTCACAAACCAGAGTTTTAATCTTTTATTTACACAAGGACACTTTATCTAGATAGCCAAACACACTTAGCCCTGTAAGCGGGCTAAAGGATAGCTCTAATTGAAGAAGAATTTGAATATTTATACAAGTAAGGGAGATTTATAAAGTCAGAAAAAGATGAAAGGAAGGATACCCAACACAAGAAAAGTCAGGTATCCATCAATGACTAATGAATCAGTCGAACTACCAGCGAGCCAGGAGCACGTACCGATTCAACATTGTGACTGATCACTGTACCTTGCGTAGGAGAAAAGTAGGTTTGAATTTCATCACCAAAACTGTTGTATTGCGTTGCAAGCTTCTGACCGGTTTCAACGGGCTGCATTAACTCAACGTGGCAAATCACAAATCCGCCTTGCTCAGCTCTAACACTGGTGATGCTATTGCCCTCAACACAGTTTTGCTCAGGGGCAATCACGTCACCTTCAAGCAGTTGATAGTCACGCAAGACGTTCATTACCCCAGCGGTCGCGCGTTCTACCATCTCTAGATCGGTATAACGTCCAACGCCAACCTCGATGGTGATCGATGGAATACCTGCGCGATTATAAACGGTTTCTAGGATGCCAGGGTCACCAGGATCGTTAAGAATAACGTCAGGGTTAATAAGCCTCGCCATGCGAATCGCATCCTCAATTCGGTAGTCGGCAAAAGCGTACAGAGGATATGCGCTACCACTGGTTTGAGAATGAAGATCAATCGCTAAGTCCGCATTAGGTTTGAGTAGGTTTTCCCACAAGCTATGCGCATAACGGCTGGCATCATCCCCTTGTGGGTTGCCGGGAAAAATCCGATTGAGGTTCGCCGAAGAGCTATCTGGCGCAGCAGAGTGAAAGTCTCGACTGTGACGAGCGATACCCGATAAGTTCACGGCAGGGACAATAGTGATACAACCTGAAATATCCTGCCCTTCAAGCTCACGCGCGATTTTCTGCGCGCTTAAAATGCCATTTTGCTCATCACCATGAACACCCGCGGTAATCACAATACGCTTACCGGGTTTGGCGCCTTTAAATACTCGAACAGGAAGCGTTTGTGGATGACCAATCGCGTCGGTGGCAACAGCAAACCAAAATTTGTGCTCCCCTGCTTCAAGCGCATCCACATCCAGTGCTTGAATGGTTGGGTACATAGGCACAATGCATTCGTTTAATGGTTTGGTCATGGTAATCCTCAAAAACAAAAGGCGAGCACATTGGCTCGCCTTTCTAATCATCTCTAACAAGCTGAAGCTACTTTAAACTGTCTTCGCATGCTTGAGTAGTGAACGTGACATTTTTGTGATGGCTAGATGCCCTCATCCATAAGAAACTGTACGTCTTCTTGAGGGGCAAACGTCACTGCTTCACTCTGATGTCTGAACAATTTAAGAGGTTTGCTATTCGCTGAGTGGTAAGTCAACTGTTCTCCCTCTACTTGCAGCATGGTTCCTTCAGGAATACCCACCACCACTTCAGAAGGGTTCATCACCAAAAACTCTTCAATACGTTCATCACGAGTTTCGCCCATGTGACCAGAAATAGAGCCATCAATGTAGTGAGGGTTAATCTGGAATGGCACCAAGTTCAGTGCAGGAAGAATAGCAGCGCTAATAATCGGCATATCATTCGTGGTTCGAATTGTCGGCGTCGCAACGTTGGTCCCAGCACTCCAACCAATGAAAAGTTTATCTTGCTTTAGCACTGCTTTACGAATCGCCGCGATAAGCCCATTGTCATGCAACTCTCTGTTCAGTACCCACGTATTTCCGCCACTGATAACAACGCCATCCGCTTCTTCAATCGCTTTGACTGGGTTATCACAGGTATGGATACCAACAATCTCACAATCAAATTGAGCAAATGATTGCTGAACTTGTTCTGTTCTTTCGTCGTAACTTCCGCGTATAACCGCATAAGGAATGAAAACCAGTTTCTTCGCTTGCGTCTTTTCTATCATTGGCGCAATCCACTCAAAGCCGTACTCTAAAATTTGAGTGTTTCCCGCAATTTTACCATTACTAAAAAGCATTACATTCATAGTATTACCTGCTACTGACTGAATTTATTATGTGTAATTAATACGATTTTCTGGACGACCTCACTAGCGGATCTTAGTGAATTCACCGGTAGATACTCGTAGATGGAATGAAAATTGTGAGCACCCGTAAAGAGGTTAGGACAAGGTAACCCTTTCTGTGAAAGCACTGCCCCATCATAACCGCCTCTCATCGGTATTTGACGCATCTCTATATCGCAATCTTGATACGCTTGCTGAGCAATATCAATCGGGTAACGGTTGCTTCCTTGCAAACTATTGGCGACATTTTCATAGCGATCACTCAATTCAATCTCTACACCACCATAAAGGTCGCTCATCTGCTGAGCCAATCGACCAAGAAAAGCCATGCGCTTGTTGTAACCCTCTAGGCAAAAGTCACGAATATCAAGCTTAAGTATGGTTTTCGCACTGTTTCCAGACAGCTCTTTAACCCAGTAATACCCTTCTCTGTTTTCGGTATACTCCGGCGCTTCACCCGCAGGCAACATAGCGATAAATTTGTGGGCCATGAGTAACGAGTTTTTCAGTTTCCCTTTGGCTGACATCGGATGCGCGGATTGCCCGGTAAACGTCACCACAGCATTGCCCGCATTCCAGTTCTCACACACAAATTCGCCAATACCGCAGCAATCGAGCGTGTAACCAAAATCGGCGCCGAAACTCTCCACGTCGAAGGCTTTT
Organism: Vibrio orientalis CIP 102891 = ATCC 33934; assembly: GCF_000176235.1. Taxonomy (NCBI): domain Bacteria; kingdom Pseudomonadati; phylum Pseudomonadota; class Gammaproteobacteria; order Vibrionales; family Vibrionaceae; genus Vibrio; species Vibrio orientalis. Next base: position 1,267,369 of record NZ_ACZV01000004.1, read on the forward strand.
GCTCCTCGAAGCCCCTGCTCTTCATCAGGCAGGAATGCCACTTTGACAGGGCCATGGGGAACATCAGGATTCGCAGTGAAGTATTGCAACATATCCATGATGGATGCGATCGCCGCTTTGTCATCCGCCCCCAACAAGCTAGTCCCATCAGTCACTAAAATCTCTTGTCCGCGATATTGAGCAAGCTCTGGGAACGCTTTTTCGGTCAAGTGAATATCTAGCGCTTCATTCAAGCAAATCGAGTCACTGCTATGAGTCGCAATCTGTGCATTGGTATCGGCTTTTTGCTCAGCACTGGTATCAAGGTGGGCGAAAAAGGCAACCGTCGGAGTGTGTACATCAATATTGGCTGGCAGTGTCGCCGTAACAATTGCTTTGTCGCTAACCTGAACCTCTTCTAGACCGAGTGAAAGTAATTCCTGCTCGAGTTGTTTTGCCAGCACCATTTGCCCAGGGGAAGAAGGCATGATGCCCGCGGCACCCTTTTCCCTATCGGTAGTGGTATTAATTTTGGTATAGCTCAAAAAGCGTTCAACAATATCCATAATACTTTCCTGTTACGCTAACATCTGAGAAACAACTAACACCGTCGCTAGACCACCTAGCATCGGAATTGCGGTACGTTTTGCCAACTCAATAGGAGAGACGTTCGCAACGCCAGCACATGCAATCACTACCCCTGCAACCGGAGAAGCTGAGCGCATCAAACCTGAGGCTAGCTGCATAGGTAAAGCAACCGCCGCAACCGACGCACCTACTTGTCCTGCTACATCCGGCGCTAAGTTAGAGAAACTAAAGAACGACGCATTTCCTGAACCTGATAATAAGGTCACGACCGTGATAATTAGTACCAGTACCAACACCATTGCTAGATAGCCAAAGCCAAGACTAGACGCTGAGTTAAGCAACATTGAGATGAAGCCAATGGATTTTAAACCCGTTACAAACACTTGCGCAGAGATGATCAAACTCACCACACTCGCAAATACTGCGCCCATACCATCAAGGTAGACCTTGAGAGAGGCGGCTACCGATTTGCCGTCACGAGTCACAATGTAATCTGCGACCATAGAGACAAATAAGGCGATAAACATAGCGGTAACCACGTTCATCTTGATGCTGGTAACTGCGAACTTGCTGAAAGTCAGAAGTAATAGAAGGGGTAGCACAGGCAAAATCGCAAACCATTTTGGTACTTCGCGCTGCTCTTTCATCTCTAAGTTAAAGTCATGCTCAACGCCATTTTCTGCATCTTTACGGTCAAAGTATCGCTGACAAACAAAGTGCAATGCGGCAATAACGAACATGGCAACACCCGCGACAATCATCTGGTAACTGATGAAGTAAGTCGCCACATCAATGCCCGCCACTTCTGCGGCTTTATTCGCTGCCGAAGACGCTGGACCTAAGTCCAAACATCCTGTTGTTGCAACAACCGCTGCTGCTGCCGCTGGATTACAACCGACACCGACTAATACTGGGTACATCGCCACTAATAGTAGTAATGCCAAACCTGTTGCACTAGGAATAAAGATATTAATCAACTGACCAGTGATATACGCCATAGCCAAAACAAGGTATGGGTTCTTTATATGCGATAGCGGCTTAGTGGCAATTTTCACCATCGCATTCGCGGCACCAATATGACTCATATACTTAGAGAAACCACCGACCGCCATAATAATTAGGCCCAGTTTCGCTAACGTTGAGGAGGAAATGACTTTAATCACTTCAAAGAAATCGACAATAACCGAACCGGTCGGTTTACCGCCTTTCGGCATGAAGTCTTCGTGACCTGTAAGCACGCCCAAGGCAATCATCAAAAGGCCGGCCAGTAATAGAACGGACTGAGTATTGTATTTTTTAATTATAAAATACCCGACAAAAAAGATAATAGGAATCGCTAGGTAAGTAATCATATTACACCTCGAATAATAGGGATCAGAATTTAAATTTATTTATAAGCTAGTTAGTTTTAAAGAAATCAAAATCTCCAAATGTTTTTTCTATCCTTGAAAATCTATCTTCTTTATTTTCTACGTTTGACATACCTTTAATAAAAGCTTCAATTAAAAATAGGCCAGATGTTCGGTTATTAAATATCCCTTCGCTCTGACTTTCTACTGAAAATAATATATCTGCGTAGGATACAAATGGGTTAACTGCCTGATCGGTAAGCACGACCACCTCTCCGCCATGCTCTTTAAACCACTTAGCAAGACGTAATGTAATATTGGAGTAGCGATGGTATGAGATCGCAAAAAGCGTATCATTTTCGGTGACATCTACTAGTTGATGCGGCAGTGTGGAAGGGTCCGCTTTGATAAGAACAACGTCTTTACGCAAGTAACGAGCGAGAAGGTAGAAATAGTTCGCCAACGCTTCCGCTGAGGCACTGCCGATAACATAAAGCTTGCCTTTAGGGTCAGTAAATGCATCGATGGTACTTTGAAAGTTTTGGTGAGAAAGCTGATTAAACGTGCCTTCAAGGTTGGACTTAACCTCTTGATAGTGTTTAGTTAAAAGGCAACCTGATTGGCTTTCTAACTGACCATTCATGCACCTGTCTATAGGAGTTGATAACTCTTGAACTAAATCATCGGAAACACACTTTTTAAATTCAATAAAGCCGCTAAATCCAAGTCGGTTAAGGAACCGCCCAAGGGTCGCTTTACCGACACCGACTTGCTTACATAGCTCGTCGATTTTGGCAAAAGGGAGCACAGTATAATTATTGCTAAAGTAGCGAACGATCAACTGCTCAGCGCCACTTAGTGCCCCGAGCTGATTAACCTGCTCTCCAAACTGTTTTTTATTCATCCCATTTTCCCATAAGAAAGTTCTTATGGGATAATTTTCCTATAAATATAATGAAACAAACAAGGGAAGCTATTTTTCCCATACAAAATGTGTGACTAATATAAAAATAGAACGGAGATATGAGATCAGGGACACAATATATGCCCCTAAATTAGTAAATGAATAGTTAAATAAAGGTTTAATTATTGAGTTAATATTCTCAATGGGAAGTAAAGATTAAACTTGGCTGACCAATTTCTGCAGTAGACGAATCAACTCCTTCTGCTCACTTGGCTCTAAAACACTAAGGTAATCTTTGTTCATTCCTGATGGAATAGGGATAAGCTCATTTTTAAGTGCTCGGCCCTCATCAGTCAGGTAAATGCGGAAAGAACGGCGACTTGCAGGGTCAACTTGACGCTCGACTAAGCCGAGCTTTTCCAACTTATCTAGAGTGCGTGTCGTTGTGGAGTTTTCGACTTTGGATTTCTTGGCGATATCACGTTGAGTCACCCCTTCTTCTTCCCATAAACACATCAAAGTTGGCCACAATGCGATGGTCAAGCCATGTTTTTTAAGCTCATTATCAAAGAGTTTGGATGCGTCATTCGCTAAAACGTTAATCAACCAGCCAAAGCTCGTTTGTCTATCAAAATCGTGACTCATGGTACTACTCACCTTCCGTTTCACTAAGATGAAAATGCAATTATTGCCATGGTAACTGATGCGCTCACAACAAGCATTAAGAATGCACGCAGTTGCGACACAAATTTTACCGACACACTATCAGTTAGGCGGAGTTGTATACCAGTGATCATCGCTTTGGTCAGTGGTTTACCACGTAGTTTATAAAACAATACAGCACCAACATGTAACCCAATCATGACAGGAAGTAGATTCACTAAACCAAAGTGAATGGACTCTAAAGCACTAAACAGACCATCAGTTAACCAATATTGTGCCAATGGAAGGCCATCTAACAGTCCTGCTAAGGCTAGACCCGAAATACATTGCAGCAATAAAGCACTGATCATTATCATCACCATCCAGCCACCTGCCGGGTTGTGCCCTGCTGCTTCAGGTTGACGACCTAATAAGTAGAGCACTACCGTCTTTGGTGAGCGTAAAAATTGGCGAAAACGACTGGTTTCACTGCCAATGACTCCCCAAACAATTCGCCACACTAGCAGCGTGAATAAGACCAGACCCAGTTGAACATGTGGACCATTTCCGTTGAATCCGCTCGCCATCAACCCTACAAATAGTCCCGCTTGAGCCCAGTGATACAGGCGTGTCGCTAAATCCCATACTTTCATTTGTTACTCTCTTGTGTCATTCATCTCAATCGATTTGCAATAATTTACACAGCAATAGTTGCAATTGCAACTATTGCTGTGTAAATTAACTTCAACAACGAGGAATGATCCTCAGTTGATCAAACAACCGAACGGGATAACAAACGTGAAAAAGACCCTAACCACTCTACTTGCTGCTTTGCCTTTATGCGTATTTGCTCAACAAAACGTCATCGAGCAGCGCCAAGATGCGTTCAATGACATTGACTCACTCGCGAAACAAACTGAAGAAGCGTTAAGCAAATCAGATATCAACTGGCCACTTATTACTGAGAACAGTGAATCATTAAAAAATCATAGTCATGCCTTGCTGTCACTCTTTCCTCAAGGAAGTCAGGAAAACAGTAAAGCCAAAGCATCCGTTTGGAACTCTCCAGACAAGTTTCAACGACTGCTTAAGCAGATGGACGACGGATTTCAAACCCTCTATCAAGCTAGCCTGAATCAAGACTCTTCAGTAGCAGAGCTCGGGTTAGAGAGAGCACAAGACACATGCGGCAGTTGCCACCGCAGTTACCGTTCGCGTTGGTAACCACCAAGCACACACATATTCAGCGATCAATAACATAGGAAATAATTATGAAAACACTAACTTTTGCAGCACTTATCACATCACTCTTTACCACCACTATCGCAACTGCCGCTGATTTTGGCGTCGAACTGGCTTGGAATACCAACGACGCTCAACAAGTCTTAGATACCATGCCAGAACAAAAAGCCGCCTTTGGCGAACTGATCAAGAAAGGGGAAATAAAAGACATGTTTGTTTACCGCTCCCAGCTCGATGGCCGCTCAGTACAAATGCTTCGTTTTGTGATTGAGGCGGATAACCAGCAAGAGGTGAGCAACAAACTAAAAGATCTTCCTTTATATAAGAAAGAGTTGGTAAAAATCGCCAATATCCAACCTATGGGAGCGAAATGGCTAGATAACACGCCGGTGTACAACAACTATGGCGTGACGATCACTTGGAAGGAAGGAATTGAGGCGCTAGAAATGGATCGTGTGCTCGCTATCGACTTGCAGCGTGTCATCAGTTTAAACCAGGCGGGGCTTGTTACAGCATCTTACTTAGATACGCAAAAACTCGATAATGGCGTAGTTCGCCCAGTCTATTCAGTGTCATTTCTAGCCAAAGATGCCAAGCATGCTCAAGACCTAAGCCAACAGTTTGAAGCCGTGACACTGGGTTACGCGTCAACTCAAATCACGCACTTAGGACATAAAATCAATATTCAATAATTCAACACTAAAAGCGGGCTCTCTTGAGCCCGCTTTTCGTTTTACGATTCTTTGGTTGAGGTCACTATCACACTGAACAAGATCAACGCGCCACCAGCAACTTGTACAACGCTGAGCGACTCTTGCAGCCACACCATGGCAAATATGGCCCCGAACAAAGGCTCACTACCCATCAAAAGAGAAACTCGTGTTGGTGATGTGCGGCGTACTGCGTAGTTTTGCACGTAGAAGGCAAACAGAGTACAAAACAGTACCAAGTAAGCTACGGTAATCCAAAATTCGGTACTGGTAGGAATAACAAATTCGGTTGCCGGTAAATAAGTCACCGCACAAACAATTGCGACACACGCAACCACTAACGACTGTAGTGACGTCAGTGTACTGGTGGTAATCTCTTTTCCTTCCGTAAAACGCTTAGTTAATGTAACCATCAGTGCACGCAGTAAAGCCGCTGTCAGAATAAAGTAATCGCCGGTATTCAATGACAGTTCAATGCCCTCATTACTGGTCAGTAGTAACACACCCATCACACTGCACAGAGTGAGCATCCATAGGGTGTTACTTACTCGCTTCTTATTAATGATGAGCTCGGCAAACGCGGTCAAGATGACAGACAAACTTATTAAAAACGCCGCATTCGATGCAGAGGTCTGCGAGACCCCAAACACTTCACAGAAAAAAATCGCCGAGAGTATAAATCCGGTCGGTATGGCGATCTTCCAGTCTTTATTTAACCCTCGGCGAAAGTCTCGGATCACTACAGGTAGCATACATAGAAAAGTGATCGAGAAACGAATCGAAATGAATACCAGCACACTGGTGTAAACCAATGCACTCTTTGTTAAGCCATAGCTTGTTCCCCAAAATACCGCTACTAACAGCAGCAATGATTCGGTTAACGGAAACTTAAAACTTCCTTTTTTTAGTAATCCCGTAGCCGTTGACATCCTATTCTCCTATTTTTGTAAACGCGATAACGAGTACGTCCCTGTACGCGCATTTTTCTGAATTATCGGGGTGTATTGGTGACACTTCATGCATGGTTTTTTCATCGTCTGCCATGACAATATCCAGTGTCTTATCTAGAGTAAGCCGCTCTAGAACCTGCTGTCGGTCATCAGTGATGGTTGTTTCACCACCGACCATATTGACCTTATTGATCAATAATGAAGCGATATAAGTCACTCCGTCTCTATGCAGCCCTTCCGGTGTTGGTCGGCCCACTTCCGAATGGTTCGCCACAATTCGATAAGGGTGTAGACGAATATTCCAGTCTGTTTTTTTTCCTTCAACAGCGTCATAGACATCACTCATAAGAAGCAGCAATTTTTCCAATATAGGAGAGGTAACAAACTTACTGGTCAAAGGTTCAAAATGGCGTTCAATATCACCGTTAAGAGTGTTGATATAGGCAGGCTGAACATACGGTTCATGTGGCAATATTGTTATCTGTCGCCCTTGGCCAAGTTTATTGAACTGACCATAGCGGCGATAACGATAAGTCCCGCCATCCGCCATGTAATGATCTCGCTCTAATTGATTCCAACAATTCTTGAAACGAATCACTTCGTCTACATTAGTCGTGAGCATATTCGTCATCTGCTTACCACTGATGAAAACATAGTGGTTTTGCGCTAAAAGACGTGAAATAACCGAAGCGTGCCTATCGACTGGCGTTTTTATTGTATCCATACCGACCTCTCTATTTGGTCATTTGATGAACTTGGGCTTTGGTAACGGAGTCCAACCTGCGTAGACTTCTCTTCTTCGCGGTTTGAATCTCCCAATGGTCTCTATCGCGTATGTATTTTGGGTTGTCAGCTTTGATACTGGTCGCCAATACTTGACCGCGTGAGAGACTGAATAAAACACTGCCAGAGATAGACTCGGCAGTGTGGGCGATGAACGCATAGCTCGAGCTTTGCAACAAACTTCCCCATCGGCCTTCGACAGCCTCTTGAGTCCAAATGTCGTTATGCATTGCTTTTACTTTGAGAACATCAGTAGGTAACGTTGCTGTTTCCAGCAACTTATATGCTTTCATAAGGATGTGTGCTGCGGGTGCTTCTCGCACCTCTAAGACTTTTTCATCCTCATCTAGGTGGTCGAACCCTACATATCGACCGATTTCATACGCGCCAACGTGGTTGTTAATGAAAGCAATTAGGTCTTCAAGTGGCATAGGTAAATCATTGATTGTCACCGGATACCCCTTGCGAAATCCAATTTTCACTTGGTCCTTATCAAATTGTTTTTCTCTGTTCCATTTCGACCAAGTAAACAATGATTCGGATAAAGTGAAGGCTTCAGGGTCATCAAGAATCCCTGATTCAAACTCGCGGCACCACAGATTTGCATCACCGCTGACATTACGTGACTTAAAGCCAACTAAGCCTGAATGAAACAGCTCCGCTGCTTTATCTTCACGAGTTAACGCCGAATATTCATACGGCGAGCCATAAAAACCTTTATAACCACTCGCTTCGATGGCGCCATTTAAGCGCCTTAAACTGTTTTGCGATTGGTTTGCGGTGTGAATGATCGCTCCGCAGCCGAGCATTTCGGCCAGAGCCACCGCTTTTTGGACAATGATAGGACGAGATAACGACGAGCTAACCGGGTAATCACCTAGGTAAAGCGCTTGTGCCTGAATTGCAGATACAAGGCTATGCTCTACAAACTCCGGTTTTGCATCGATTATGCGTAGATCGACACCATAATGATCGGTAATCAGCGTTAGGTTTTCTTCATCAACCCCCTCGCCTAAGTCAATCGCAACTGCTGTCACTTTTACTTTTGACGTCTTCAAAAGATCCAGCAGATAAGTGCTATCTAAGCCGCCACTAAATAGCGTAAGCACGTGGTCAACTGACTTTGAGATGGTTTGAATATCTTCAATACTTCTTAGCTTTTTCATGGTGTCCTTTCCATTCGTCTCTCTTTCATTGACTTATTTAGTATCCATAAGTAACTTAAACGAAACAATACAGCTATTTTGCAAAGGATTTTTGCACCATGGACACAAATAAGCTTATTCCTCTTCTTTCAGAGATGGCAATCTTCGTAAATGTGGTCGAGTCTGGCAGCTTTTCAAAAACGGCGAAGAAGCTTGGACTTTCACCGTCTTCAGTCAGTCGTTCGATCACGCGATTGGAAAACGCCCTAGAAGAGAAGCTACTTGAGCGTACTACTCGACAGATGCGTCTAAGTACAACTGGACAAGAGGTTTACAGCTTATGTAATGACATGATGAACTCAGCAAAAATGGCCGTCTCTGCCGCACAAGCTGACAAAAGTGAAGTATCTGGCTCCCTACGAGTGGCAGCGCCCAAAGCCCTTTCTCGCCAAGTATTAATGCCGATGATTCTCGATTTTATTGAAACCTACCCCAACGTTGCATTGCAGTTGAAAGTTGCTGACCATTACATTGATCCTATTGGCGATGAGGTGGATGTGATTATTCATATCACTGATAAACCAACTGAAGGACTGATTGCCAGAACACTTGATGAATGTCGCTTAATCATGTGCGCCAGTCCCAGTTATATCGAACAACATGGTATGCCTATTCACCCTGACGATATCGCGCAGCACAACTGTTTATGTTTAGGCGAAAACCCGCGTGACCGCGTCTGGGATTTTTCCCATAACTTAAAAAAGGTATCAATTAATGTGAGCGGTTCGTTTGCCGTCAACCACAGTGAAATAAGACGTGAAGCAGTTATTCGTGGTGTAGGTATCTCCGTTTTCCCTGAATTTGCCATTCGCTCCTATATTGACTCAGGGGAAGTGGTCGAAGTACTAAAAGACTGGCATGTAGGCGGAAACTATCAAGGGAAGGTTATTGCTCAGTACGCTCAATCGAAATTCATTCCTGGACAAATCAAAACCTTTGTCGAGTACCTACAACAAAGGTTTCAGGCTTAGCACTTTTAACCTTGGTTTATCCAAAGCTTGCCCAACTGACACCAACCAAAGCCATCGACTGCACTACCTTTAATACGTTCAGAGACTTCAAGACGAAAGTTCTCTTGCTTTAGCTCAGTCATGATTCGTTGCTCATTGAGCCACGCTCTTAGATTATTCATCAGGCTTAATGACTTTGTTACATCAGGTTCACTACGAATCGCCTTAAGCTGAGATTGAATTGCTAGTAACACGTCATCAGCTAGCTTCAAGGTTTCAAATGGACAGCGCAAAAATAGACTTAACCAAGCTGCGTAGCCGTCATCTTCTTCAATGATACTGCACAGGAGAGCGTCTTTTGTAGCGTGATAATCACCATAATCAATCACAAGCGCACTATCCCCTTGTAGGCCATTCTCGGCAAACAACTGCTGAGCATCAGAGGTGTCTTCAACCGCCACGACACGTGATTCTTTAGGTATTAATGGATTCGATATCAGCATAAACGTAGCGGGAAAATTGCTCTCTATCGTTGCGGTATTCTCTGGCATTTGTATGCGAAGTTGGTTATGAGAACATTGCTTACTTACCGCCCAATCAGGATAAAACCAAATTTCCACGCGGTCGATGATTGGCGCTCGGTGACTGTATAACGGATTTCTGTTCAATCGCAGCATGTTGGTCGAGAATACGTCGAGATAAAATGCGCCAGAACCCACCGGGTTTAGAGACGCACCATAGCGAAAAATCGACGCTTCAGCCTTGGCAAACATTCGAGGCAAGTGCCAATCCGTTTGATTCAATTTGACTTCAATAACATTGCCAGAAATCGCCCTGAACGACTCCACATGTTGATAGCAAGCAGCCCAATGTCGATGAGAGATAAACCCTTCTAGACTTCTAACAATGTCTTGCATACTTAGCGGGTGACCATCATGAAACTGAATATTATTTCGCACTTGGAATGTCCAAACCGTGCCATTGGTATTTGACGCCCAGTGGTAAGCTAAATCTCCTTCAAGCTCATTGTTCGCAACTTTAGTTAAGCGTTGATAGGTTTGCATCACCAGAAAACGCTCTGTTCTGCGTAACACCTTATGAGGATGCAGCGGCTCTATCGCACGATGGAAAGGGATATAAACAATCTGTTGTGCGCTTGGGTTAGGATGGTTTAAAAAGATCTGAAGTTCTTTACCTGCATCACGTCCGCCAAAACTCAATATCTTTAGCAGCTCATCGACTCGCCCAAGTTCTGCTAACTGCTCAGCCGCCTGATAGCAGGCATTCATTGGCTCCACTCGGCACTCCAATGATGCTTTTTTATGACGCCCTGAACTTGCTTGCCAGTTTATCCAACCACTTTCTTCCATCGCTCTAAGCAAGGTAAATACGTACCTTTCAGTCACATGCCACAAAGAAGCGAGTTGACCAATCTGGCAGTGAGACTCTCCTGGGCCAAACGTACGAAATAGCTGTTCATAGAGTTCTAGCTTACGCTTAAGGTTTTTCATACCGCTTTAAGGTTCTCCAAACGCGTTAAATGACCTAATCCATTGTCTATCAGCGCTTGCTCCATCGTAGTGAGTACACGCTCCGTCACTTGATGTAAAAGCACATCTGACTTTAGTTCATTGTTACTCACCAGTCGCGAAAAGTGATCGATTTCGAACTCGAACCCGTTGCCTTTGGTTTGTGACTCAATAATAGTGGTGATGCCTTTATGCTCAATCTCAATCAGCTGCGGATTCCACCACTTATCTTGAATCGTAATAGTCAGGTCCTGCGCTTTTAAAACTGCACTGCGCGGCAAATCAGTTGTGATTGAAGAGGAAATCTTGCCTTTTACCTCACCACTGAAGATAAAACTGGCATCAGTATCGACATGGCATTGTTCTAGCGTATTGAGCATTTTTACCTGAGGTGGTGAAACATCGACGCCCATACCGTGGCATAAATCATAGAAGAGCCACAAGCTATAAACGCCAACATCTAAGGTCGATCCACCTGAAAGCTGATCATTAAAGATAAACACGTTCGGGTCATAGTCATTATGGTTGCCAAACCCGGCTTCAATAGAAGTGAGTTTAATATGATTGTTTTTAAGGTAGGATTTTAGCTCTCGGTAGGCAGGAAACGTCACTGTTTTCATTGCTTCTAACAGTAAGACACCGTGCTGCTCAGCCAACGCTTTCATCTCTAACCAATCTTTAAGATTGGTAAATGCTGGTTTTTCGACGAGAACGTGCTTTTTATGGCTTAGAAATAGCTCAGCCAAGGACTTATGATAAGGGTGTACCGTGGCAATATACACAGCTTCTACGTTAGGATCTTCAGCCATCTCTTGGTATGCCCCATACTGCTCTAGCGCACCAAACTGTTCACCGAAGAACTGAGCTCGCTGCAAATCTCTCGCTGCTACCGCATGTAACTGACCATGTTGACTAAACTGGGTCAATGCTGTTGCGAAACGCTGAGCAATATTTCCTAAACCCGCGATACCCCACTTAACTCTTCTCATCTTTTATCCTTTTACGCTCATATCTTGGATTAAAGAGCATACAGAGGCAGAAGAAAACTAAATAGCGTACAAAATTTCTATTCTGTTCATGGCTTGATGACAAAAGCCACCACCTCAGTCTTTCAAAAGCATTGCCATAAGGTTATCAACTAAAAATAAAGGCGTATTGCACTCAATACGCCTTTGTCTAATCAATTGTTCACTCATTGCCAATATCTCAAAACTTACTAAACGCCTCTAAACTAACCTATATTATGTCCTGCTAAATTGGTATTCATTAAGCAATAGCCAAAGCCACGAATGTTGACAACGTCAAATTCGGTTTTCGACTCTTTAAGAACATTGCGACATTTGTGAATAGTGTGGGTTAAGTTATTATCGGTTACTGGACGTTGCCAAACATAGTCTTTAATGCTGTATTTCGACACTATGTGATTTTCCCCATAACGAGAGAATACACATAGCGTACGCACAGTTAGCATCGACATGTTTGTTAGAGAGCTCATCTCTACCACCATCTCTTCTTCAACTTTCAGCTTCAATCCTAGATACGTTTGAAGCCTATTTAATTGCTCACACCCCGTGCAAGAACTCAGACTACATACATGCTCACATTTCAACGAGATACCGCCTTAAATTTTATTTAGCTATCATTACTATCTTACGTATTATGATACCTAATAGTCAGCATGCATATTATAGGAGTGCCACTACCTCGCCGTAAGAAAGCTCTCACATGAGTTTACTTTCGGTACAAGATCCATAATATGAGATACATTGAATTTATCGAGAACCCTCTTTTTATATGTCGATACGGTTTTATCACTAATATTAAGTCGACGAGCCACTTCTTTATTTCTATGCCCTGCGGTTAGCAACTTAAGTACCGTTAGCTCTCGTTGTGACAAATAAACTTCATTAGCTTGTTCGCAATTCTTATGTTTTTTGAATGCATAACCATGTGCAGCTGCCATTAGAGAAGCTTGAAGCGTTTCAATCGAATCTAGACGTGAGACAATACCCATAATGTTCATAGTGTCGAAAAGTCGCCTGTAAGACGAGGTCATATTCATACTATACGCAATCGTGTAGATATGAGGACGTGACTCTGCTAGAAAAGTCATCAATTCGGATGCTGCAGACAAATCATTCGTCGGATCAAATATTATACCGTGCACCGGTTTAGTCTGTAAGATCGCCTCAACATCAGAACAATCACTGAGAGCGTAGACATTTCCAACAAATGGTTGGCTAGCAACAAGTTCTGTCAAAGAGTGACGTAATAGTGGCTGCGGTTCGATAACAATAAAATGAATTGAATTGTCTTGTAACATGACTACCTCGTAGATTGATTGATTTGAGTAATCCATTACCGAGGTTTCATAATAGGGGGTTTTGTTTTACTTTGGGGAAAAGTTAGTTTTCCCCAAAGGATATCACTTTAAGATATAGCTCGAATTTTTGACAAGCATGAAAACTGATCTCACATCATATTTGTCGAGGATTCGACGTTTATACGTACTCACCGTTTTTTCACTGATGTCCATCCTTCTAGCAATTTCCTTATTGGTATGTCCATCGAGTAGCAATCTCAGTACAGAGCTCTCGCGAGTAGAGAGTTTTATTGCACCAGTTCCTTGAGTGGAAGCAGCATTCGCCTGACGGAAATAAGTGTAACCACTGTTCACCGCTTTAATCGCGTCAGCCACACGAGAGACGCTTTCTTTCTTATCTAAATAACCTGAAGCGCCAGCACTAATCGCTAAATCAGAGCACAATTTTTCATCTTTACTTGAAACAACGATCACTTTGCCATCAAAACCAAAGCCTTTTGCTTTATGCAGCAAGTCAAAACCGTCATCGTCGCCCAACTCGATATCTAATATTAGTATATCGACCTTATTTTCCGCCAAATATACAAAGGCTTTCTTGGCATTAAAAGCTTGCACTATCGTTGCGTTTTCAAAGTTATCTTCTATTACGTTTTTAAGTGCCGCACATACTAGTGGATGATCATCAACGATCAAAATATTCATCAATTAGACCTCTCTATTTGGGGGCTTGGTTTACCTAATAGAAAACCCTGACATATATCAAATTTTAACTCTTGAGCTAATCGAAGTAGGTCATGATTTTCTACTCCCTCTGCTACAGTTTGAATATTCAACTCTCGACAAACTGAAACGATATTCTTTATCAAGGCATACGTTTTTTCGTCTTCGTTTCCAGCGAGGAGAAGTTGCCTAGATATCTTAAGTTCATGAAATGAAAGATTTGCAAGTTTTCTAAATGTCGCATGATCGTCACCAAAGTCATCAATAGAAAACTTCACACCAACTAGAGATAACTTATTAAAAGCGTATAAAAATGCGCTATCCAATAGGTAACTTCTCCCCTCTGTAATCTCTATAATGATTTGATCGAAATCAAAGTCAAATGACTCTACTAAATCAATGATCGAATTCACCATACCTGGGTTTACAAAGATATCAGGCGGTGCATTTATCGAAAACGATACATCGGTTCCATTTCGCTTCCAATAACGTATCGCTTTCTCTAAGCTAAGTAAAAAAAGCTGGCAATAAAAACTTGTTGGTAATTCATCTGTTAAAAAACGAGCGGCTGGTATTGTCCCTTGTATAGGATGCTCAAAACGGGACAACACCTCATAGCCGACCGTTTTTTCTGATTCTGTTGCCACTTTTTTCTGATAGTAATTCACTATCTGATTTCGATACAAAGCGGTAAGCAAGTCATGTAGTTGAAAGTCGTCATCCAAACCTGTTGGCTTTATGCTTTCGCTTAGCTTTAGCGACTGTAACGTTTCCTCTAATGTGTCGATGCAAAAGGGCTTTTGTAAAAAGTTAACGTGTTTAAACCCAAGTTGATTGGCCATTAACACCACAGATTGAGAAAACCCCTGAGCAATAGAGCTAATCATTAATATAGGTACAGATTTATCAATCGATGCAAGTTTGCGAAGAAAATCCAGACCATCACATACGGGCATATCCACGTCACAAATGATCAGTTCAAATGTCTCGGTAGCTAAAATTCTAGACGCAATCTCGCCATTTTTCGCATGCTGCACAGTATCAGCCCCGAGGTCATTTAAATAAACACTCGTGACTTCTCTATCAATATTACTATCATCAATCAATAAAACATTGTTATACATTGCCAGCCCCAACTTCTCTTAGTTTATTTGATAGAACCTCAATCAAGACCTGCTTTCCTTCAAAAATATCTTCAGTCTTACTCGACCCAAGACATTGATTCTCTAGATGCTCTGCAGCATCACCAACTTCAAACTCACCTACAGAGTTAGAACCTCCTTTAATTCTATGAGCGATTTTTCGAATTTTTTCCTCATCATCCGCTAATTCGAGGCGGTGTAAATCTTTTGTCATTGTATCTTTGTATACCTGAGCTAAGTGCTGTCTTTTGTCATCTGATAAAGTGGACATATAACTGGAGATTTTTTTGTTCTTCCTAGAAGATGTTTTGTATTTGGCTTTGTTACTCGATATCACTTCGAATAACCTTTTAACTTCAAAAGGCTTTAGAATGACATCATCAAAATCAATCATTTTTCTTCGTAATGATTTCGAATGCTCAGCAGTGCAACCTAAAATCGGTTTGTATTTGAATGATGCTAAATTCTCTCTAACCCACCTAACTAACGATATTCCGTCCATCTTTGGCATATGAACATCGGTAATCAGCATATCGTAGTATTCTCCATTTGCTTGTAGTTCCTTCTTGGCTTCAAGGCCATCTGAAACGATTACTGCATTGACGCCCAATAGATCCATCTGTTCACTCAGCATATATTGGTTAATAGGGTTGTCCTCCGCGATCAATACCTTCAAACCGACTAATATGTTTGCACCACCGCTGGTGAAGCCTTTATTAACTGTACCGATTTTTTCTTTACACTTATAAAACAAATCAGGATAAAAAGGCTCGGTGCTGATTTCCCAGACACCATATTGCTCGTTAAACCCCATGCCTAATCGGTTATTATTAATCAACACATAACGATCTTTGTCTTCGCTGTGCTTTAGTTCATCTATTGAATCGATAATCTTGATGCAGTTTTCTTTATCTTCTTCGCATGAAGAAAACCAGTTACTCACCTTCGTGTTTTTTCCGGCATAGTCGAAACAAACCTTCTTCTTCTTCTTATATTCATAGTTTTTCAATGGTAACGAGATCATGACGCTTGTCCCTTTACCCTCTGCCGAATTAATGGAGATGTACCCAGACATTAACGTAGTGAGCTTTTTAATAATGGCTAAACCTAGACCTGTACCGCCATACTTACGTTCAATGGAATCATCCGCCTGACGAAACGGGTCAAATATAGACTCCAACTTATCGGGACAAATGCCAATGCCCGTATCATCAACGATTATCTGGATGCTTTGCGTAGCCACACGCACGGTAACCTTAATCTTCCCTTGCTCGGTAAACTTCACAGCATTGGATAGAACATTGTTTACTATCTGGCTAAGCCTTAGAGCATCAGTCAAAATGTACTCGACGTCGCTGTTATCCCATTGCGTTTCAAATACCAGTCCTCTTTCCCTTGCTGACGCTTCGTGTAATCTCACTAAGTCACCAAGAAGATCTGTATACGAGACCAACTCTTCAACTAAAGAGATACCTTGGCTATCTAACTTGCTGTAATCAAGAATGTCATTAACCAATAACTGCAGATTTCTGGCCGAAGACATGAGACTTTTTAACTTATAATCATCCGCAATATTGCCATTCTCGAACGATAAAAGTTCCAATAAGCCAATCATAGATGCTATAGGGGTTCTAAGTTCATGACTCATCGTCGCCAGAAAACGCTCCCGACTTTGGACAGCCTGTTCTGCAAGCGAGTGAGCTTTTTCTAATGCGGTGCGTTGCTGATACTCGGAAGTTACATCGTCAACCACCGTCAGCATTTTTTGGCTATCAGGGATCGCTCGCTTGGTAACACGTATTTTATCAATAAACCCGAATTCACAACGCTTTTTATAGTGTGTATTTTCAAGATCGTGGATACTATTTTCTTGTCCATCTATCTGTTGATGTACTCCACAGCCTCCAGACTTTTTACACGACTCATAATAAGGGCAGTTACAATCTACCAGGCCTTCATCGTTCTCGAGAAAAATAAGACTAGGTAACTGAGAAATAATATTCTCAGTCCAAGCGGGTGCTCTGCTCTTTCCTATACTTGATTTCGACCAAGTTCTTACCAAAAACAATAGTAGTGCTGAAATGACCAATGCCAGTATAATAACTAGGTTCATCATTATTCCTTCCATGAATGAAGAGCTCAGACTAGGAAAGTCTTGATCCAAGAAGAGAATATAGTTTGATTGGCTCAATTCACCGCCACTAGAGTTACCACTGATAGATAAATAATAATCACCAAATACATAATCTAATGAGGGAACAAGGCATACAACTATGAAACCAAATGAACCGAACGACTTTCGCATTACATGACGCCCATAAGAAATATTGATTAATTTTATCTTGTTGCACGAAATTTCGATGTAAGACTGGATGATGCATTAAGTACGAAATATACTACGTATTATTGGTTTGATTATTTCAGTACCCTAAGCCTATGAAAAAGGTAGAAAACCTTCAGTTACTGTATACCCTATTGGAAGTATATTATACGCAAAATTTATCGGAAGCAGGGCGAAAGCTTGGCAAAACGACAAGTTCGGTAAGTAAGGAGCTCTCGAAACTGAGAGAACAATTTGATGATACTCTCTTTGTACGTTCGAATAATCGCATGCTGCCTACAGAATATGTGAAAAGTATTGCACCAGAGATAGAACAGATGTTACGTGATATTGGTCACACTCTAATGTCAAAAAATACTATTTCTAACAAGAACTATTGCAAACCTATAAAAGTCGGAATTTCACATATATTAATGGAACTATATGGTGCTGAAATATCACTCCAGCTATCCAAACAGTTCCCACAAGCAAGTATTGAGTTATTAACTTGGGACTCGGTGACAAATCAACAACTTCAAAACGAGCAGATCGATTTTGGTATCCATTTTAATCTCGTATTCCATCCTGGTAAAATCAGGTATAGACGTATTACCGCAAGTAACCTCGTCGTAATTTGTCCCGAAGGGGATACTGATAAATCTTTGGAACAACTATCGCAAGAGCGTGATTTTATGTTTTGTCGGCTCAAAGACTGGAATGACACTGAAACAAACTTCTTCGATATAGCAAGCGATAACGGTATCTCTATTAATCGTTCGTCTTTGATAGTCGATAACTTTAACATTGCGATGAAATTAGTTAATCGTGAAAACCTTTGTTTCATTGTACCTCAAGATTTCGCAGATTATTATCAAGCACCCTATATTTCATGGCCACTGCCCACAAAAGGTATTGTCATTGGACTTTACCATCATGCCCAACAAAACGAGATGTTAACGGCTGCCGTCTACGACTCTATCTCAAAAATTATAAAGACCCCCTCCAGATAATTGCAGGTTGTTTGACGATTTTTATGAATAGTGATCACACTGTACTAGTTAATAGATATAATGAGCTAGAAAGTTACTATTTAATCCAATAAACTCCAATCTGAATTCATAATAATAATTATGGAGTGGAAAAAATCACTCTATTTAATGAAATACTACCTACATACGAGAATGTATTAAACCTAATAATTTCAATGTGTTAATTCTTCACCATCCACCCTAAAGGGAAATCCCTACACCTTCATCGGAATAATACTACATCCACTATCCTTGATTCTCATTAATATATCCAAATGAATCCGTAAAATAGCACAGGCCTTTTGCTTTGGAAGGCAAGAAATTATACCAGTATTACTAGGTGTTATTGTAAATTCCAAAAGGATATATCGAATGAAAAAAAGTGTTCTAATTAAAACGGTTATCGCTAGCAGCATGCTACTAGCTAGTGCTGGTTCTTACGCTGCCGATGGTACCGTTACCTTTAATGGTAAAGTAACTGCAGCTTCATGTACCGTAACTGGTGGTGCGACTGGTGGTGGTAGCGCGTCAACTGCCCTTAACGTGACTATGCCAAGCATTACTACTGGAAGTATTGGTACTACGGCTGGTGATTTAGCTGGTATGACAGCATTTACCATCACACTTACAGACTGTAAGAGCCAATCAACCACAGCTGAAAAAATGCGAGTCGCTTTCTCTGGTCAAGGTGATCCAACCAACCAATATGTCTTAAAGAATACCGCAAGCACAGGTGGGGCTACCGGCGTTGGTATCCAGCTACTTAAAGAAGATGGCACTAGCATTATCGACATCAACGGTGGTAGCAACAAAGCGGACGAAACAACGCTTCCAATCAGCACCGATACTGCAGAGTCTTACATCCTCAATTTCAACGCAGCTTATGTCAATGTAAGCGGCTCAGCACCTACTGCGGGTACCGTAACTTCAGTAGCAAACTACACAATCGAATATAACTAATACTGTCGCGCTCACATCCCCACCTAGAGTCAGTTCCTTTTTGGGACTGACTCCCTGATTTCTGTCGGTACAGCATGAATAATTATCAATTTTTACGCTTTATCCCACTATTGCTTTCAACTCAAGCGATGAGCTCAGAGTTCGATTTGAGCTTTATGAATAGCGATATTTCGGGTGAAAAACTTGATACAAGCTGGTTTGAACAGGCTATCGCACCAGGTGAGCATATGATTGACGTCGAGCTCAATGGGCTTAGTGCTCAACGCATGCTAATTGAGTTCAAACAGTACGCAACTAATAATATTCAACCTTGCCTTTCAAAAGCTCAATTGGTCGATTTGAACATCAAAGTGCCAGAAGTGAGTAAAAGCTGCTATGTCGCAACAGACATCAGCACAATGGCAACAGCTAACTATATTTCTTCGCAGTCGTTGCTTGTCCTCACTGTGCCGGATATTAATATCGAAAAGAAAGATGGCAAACTCAAAACACCTCGCTCTAAATGGGATGAGGGTGTTAATAGCGTTAAGCTGAATTACAATTCGTATATTAGCGATACAAGCAACTCTTCCAATGTGAATGGCTATCTTGGCGCTCAAGCACTTGCAACATTTGGTATGTGGCGCTTAAAAGGGGGAGGCAACCTCTACAAAAATGGCAGTGTTTACAACTCTAACTTGAGCGATTTTTTTGTCTACAGAGATATCGACTCGATTACCTCTCGGGCAAATTTCGGTGAAATACGCACCAGCAATATTTCTGCCATCAACGGTTCACTACCGTTGACAGGCCTTCGTGTCGCAAAAGCAACAAGTATGTTCAAGTCACATTGGAACAGCTATGTTCCTGTTTTAAAAGATACTGCCCTAAGTTCGGCCAAAGTTACCGTCCTTCAGAACGGATTAGTTCTGTACAGCCGAGTTGTGCCGCCAGGCGAGTTCGAAATCGATGATCTTGACGTATCGAGCACTGGTGCTGATTTAGAGCTAGTCATCGAAGAAAGCAACGGGCAAATTCGACGCAGAACAATACCATTTACCAAGCTACCATCGTTACTTCGCGAAGGTAGTTTTAACTACTCCATTTCGGCAGGACAATATCGCAACTCGAACTCTTCGATTCAACCTGCGGTGCTTACTGGTGGTTTGGAATACGGGTTAGGAGTAATTACGCCTAAATTCTCCTCTTTACTGTCCGAGCAATACTATTATGGTGAGTTAGGTGTAACTTACGATCTTGGTCGATTTGGTGCGATGTCTTTTGAAGGCGGCGCCACTCGCTATTCTAGTTTTGACGATAATCAGGATTACAGTGGGTTTATTCTTAAAAGCTTGTATGCAAAACAGTTTTATCGTTCGGCTACAAGCTTACAGTTGGTCGGTTATCAATATCGCTCCCCTGATTTTCTTAGCTTCGAAGAGTATGTATCTACCGCGAATCAATCTGACCCTGAAAGAGCAGGGCTTGGTTTACGAAATCGATTTGAAGTCTCAGTCAATCAGCCAATCAGCGAAGCGACACTGTACTTGTCCTATAGATATGACACTTATCATAATTCATCGCTGAGTGGCACATCACTTTACTCGTCGCTCAACTTTAGCCTTGGTCGTATCTCAGTAGGTATGAACTACACCATAAGCGATACTGTTCTAGCCAACTATGGGGTAAGTAGTGATAAAAGGTTGGGTCTATCTCTATCTTTACCATTTGGCGAAAAAAATGACTCTAGCGTTGTGTTCTCATCCACCCATGAACAAAACACTGGCGCGTTTAACAATCAGCTTTCGTACAATGGGAGAACTGGAAATTACGATTACAGCACGACCGTAAGCCAAACAACGAATGACACAAGCACGGGTAACGAGTCAGTCTCTGCTATGGTGAGAAACTCGACGCCCTATGGACAGTTTTCTGCAAATATTGAGTCAAATGGAGAAACAACATCCGGAAGCCTAAGTGCCAATGGCGGACTACTCATTTATGAGGGTGGCGTTGTTGCTGCTCAGTACCTGGGTGAAACTACCGCCATCGTTCAGGTGGATGACGCTGAAGAGTTGATTGTTAACCACAACCCGACACTAAGAACGAATAAGGACGGTGTCGTTGTTATTCCTTACGCAAATGATTATGGCTCCAACAAAGTTTATATCAACGCTGAAGAAAACTCTGACGTTCAACTCGTAGAGTTCAGCAAAAACTACGTTCCACGACGAGGCTCTACTGTCTTAGTCAACTTAAAAGCTCGTGTAGGCAAACGCGTACTAGTGAAACTGAATACGGAAGAAAACTTATTTGGAGAGCCAGTTGTTTCACTAGACAACCAATCTGACGAGATGTCTTTTGTAGGTACTGACAATATTGTTTATCTGTCAGGCATTAAACCTGACCAATCAGCCACCTTCGTTGTTGGTTCTGGTCGTTGTGAATTTTCGATCAACGTAAGTCCCGACTCTAAAAGTCTGCAGGACATCGTAGAGAGAAGTTGTAATTAGGTACAAATATGTTATTGAGATCCTTACTAATTATTGTTGTTAGTCTTTTACCAATTATTCAAGCGCATGCGGGAGTGCGCCCAATAAACACAAGGGAAATAATTACAACCTCTAAAGAACACCAAGTCGATATTATCAACGATTCTGCGGGGGAATACCTTGTTCAGTCTTGGATAGAAGATAGCGACGAGAACACTAGCGACCTTCCGCTCGTGCTGACACCACCTATCTTCAAGCTAGGCGCTAACGAACAAGGTTTTGTCAGAATTCTACCTATCGAAAACAAGCTTGCTCAGGACAGAGAAAGTATCTTTTTCCTTTCCGTACAAGAGATCCCACGAAAATCTGAAACTGACCAAAACCAGTTAAACATTGCAGTAAGAACTCGAATTAAAGTCATTGTTCGTCCAGAGCAGTTTAATTTACAAGGCTTACTTGATGCGGCTAAACAGCTTTCTTGGAAAGTTATTGAAGAAGATGGGAAAAAATACTTCCAATCAACGAATAATAGCCCTTATTACCTAAGCCTTGGCCACCTACAAGCAGTTAGTGGTAGCACATCAAAAATGCTTGATGACAGATTCAACATGACTCCGCCTTTCAGTCAGCAGAAGTATGCAGTGCCAAGGGGAATCAATTTAAAAAACATGTCTTTGGAATTTGGCATTATTAACGACTATGGTGGTTTAAGTGAAATTCAAACTGTTAACTTTTAGTATTTGTATGACGATGTATTCGGGAGCATGGTCAGCTCCCAACACTGCAGATGACAATGCAAAGCGTAACGATTATTTCGGTTTTGCAGCAGGTTACCAACCAACAGAAGACTACTTTTCTCCTAACGTTATTTACGGGTTCGATATTTCTCCATCATTAGCGATTGAATCTCAACTTGGTTATAACAACAATACAAAGCTGGACAACAAAAACTTCCTAGCTCGAGTCACTTTATATGGACGCTCGTCGTTTACTTCGAACACTTCGCTACTGTACGGGCCATTTATTCAGTATGAAGATGACACCAACCCATTTCGAGCTGGCTTTTCAAGTATTGTACAGCACCGACTGGATAAGGAGGTGGCGATCTGGGGCGGAGTTTCAGCCGTTGTAAAAAAAGAAACCTCTGTGGACGTCGTTCCAGAATTAACGTTGGGTATTACATGGGCACTCTCTACTTCAGAGCCAGCCCGCACAATAATTTCAGAGCCAAGTCCTACATTGCCCCCTGAGTCTTTACGCAACATAGATAAACAAGTAACAGAGACCCTACCGCAGCAGCCAGCAGCAACACTTCCTCCTGAAAAAGCGAGTGTTGAAGCAACGCATGTGTTCAAAGTTGATTCCAGTTACATTTCCAATGAAAAAGTACTCAAAGAGAGTATTCAATATCTTCATCAACACCCTGATATGAGCGTACGTATCATCAACAAACACTCTATAGGCGGAACCCTAGATTACAACCGTTGGCTAGGTCAACGAAGAGTAGAAAGACTACGTGTGTTTTACGCAGAAAATGGAATCGATGTACAACGACTAAAGGTTAGTTCTTCGATCAACGACAAACTTGGCCAACCACTAGTTCAAATATTATATTTTGAAACCGAGAAATCTAAATCGTTATAACCAATACTCTTTCTACTTAATAAATAAAAGCCTACTGTATGACAGTAGGCTTTTATTTATCATTATATGCATGAAGAAACTTATGAAAGATTGAGCAACTGGTATTTGCACTTCTAATGTCGCACTGCACTAAACCTTTCTAAATTGGAGTTTTTTGGAGATAAATTAATTGTATCGGACAGATAACTGCGTTTGAAAACTGAAGTTTCCGTACCCTGTGGATCCAAGCAAGAACTTAGCGCGCATAGGTATGGTAAAGCTATTTCCCTGACTGCTATTACTAAACTGGTACATGGTTGAAAATGACATCTGCGTTTCCGCACCAACGCTATTGAATATGTGCATTAATATTATCTGACCACCAGAGTTATGCAATAACGATGTCTTATCAACACTTAATGATACACCTGTCGTCATGACCGGATTAACGGTCAATTGTACATTGTTTTGCATTACCGATTTATCTGCGCAATTGAGTACTACATTGAAGTAGCTACTCACTTCATTTCTTACGTTCGGGATTAGTGCAGGTACTTCGACATTGGTAGGGTGCGTGATATTGCAAGAAGCGTTGTATACCGGGATTGGCTGCGAATTAGGAACACTTGAAGGGCTAATATAGGGACTACCTCCTGTGTTATAGATAAAACTAGCTAGGTTGTACGATGTAGCAAGGTTAAGTGCTACTGAATTAGAATATGGAATTTCACCCGATTTAATCACATTAAATATTGGGCTATTGAATGTTCCATTGACAATTTCTTCGTGGCCATATTCTGGCGTTTTGAACTGATGAAATATAACTTCATTATTCGACCCTGCAACACCTCCAACAGCGCGCAAGCTTTCCAGTTCTATCCCCTCAACATTACTGCGGTACCTGTTGTCACCGATAAAGCTCCCTGACGCTCCACGAGTCCCGGCTTGAAGCACGACATCATTATTTGTAAATGATTGAGTCTTGCAGGAGTAGTCAGTTGATAGGATCAACTGCCCTAATATGTCCCCATTTTTATAAATATCGTTGGAACTTGGTAAATCTACTCCTGTGTATGTTAGTTTTTGATTTAAAAATGTACACTCCCCTCTATTTAAAGCAAACACA
This sequence comes from Vibrio orientalis CIP 102891 = ATCC 33934, assembly GCF_000176235.1. NCBI lineage: Bacteria > Pseudomonadati > Pseudomonadota > Gammaproteobacteria > Vibrionales > Vibrionaceae > Vibrio > Vibrio orientalis. The sequence continues at coordinate 1,291,913 of NZ_ACZV01000004.1, forward strand.
TTGTTGCTCAATAGGAGAAGTGGCAGGAATAGTATCGTACTAAATTGGTTCGTCATATGTCGCCCCCTTCAAAATGAAATACACACTATTGTATATTCGATAGAAACACATCAAGGTACGATTATTCTTACTTATGTGTCGGTATTTTCTATTGCTAAACATTAAAGAGAACTAGAGAACGTAAAAAGGTTCCTATGCTAATAGGAACCTTTACAATAATTAACCTGTTGATTTATTGCGTTAGAATAGAAAAACGTCGTTCACGACTTAAAGATACTAAGCCTATAGGTTTTGTTTCTCAAATTGCTGATCGCCTGAACCTGGAGAGCAAGTCCAAATAGTTAACGTGGGGTTACCAGCAGAATCTCGGCGATGTTGGTCGACATCTAAACAACGACGTTTCCCTCCCATTAAAGTTCGAATCGTCTTATCTGAACCAAATTCCCATTTTTGGTTACTCCCACTATGGCATTGATAAGAAATCACTGGTTGGCGATGTCCGTTGTGAGCGGCTTTTACATCAAGGCAATAGTTCGTTCCTTCCACTTTAATCTGCTTAGTTGCTCCGTCATAAATTAGCTTCTGGGCACCAGTTTGATGGCAGTTTCTTTCGAGAATTAAATTGTTCTTCGAACTTGCTCCCCCCTTAAAGTCAAAACAACCATTATAGAGATCATTAAAGATCGAAAATGAATCACTTTTGTTTAATGTTGTATCCCCACTCAGCACCCATCGGTTATTAATATACGTGACAACTAAAGTCTCGCCGCGCTTAGGTGTGTAGGTCATTTCGCCATCAATGACGTTAAAATGATAAGTCGATTTGCGCTCAAACTTCAACCTTGTGTACTCTGGCACACCTTCCGGAAGAACGAAGTTCCTTGTCCAATGGCCATCCGATGTAACCAAATGCAAATCACCTTTTTCAGCAATTAGGTTCTTTAATGCCAAACTACTGTTTTCAAGGCTACGTAGCAACGTATTGCCGTTGACTAGGAAAAAACTATAACTTTTATCAACAGAAATACTGAATGACTTAGCTCGATCGTTTGGATAAGAAGAGCCAGTCCAGAATCGTGCCTGATTGTAAGTTCCTAGTTTATTATTGCCGCTCAAATCGGAATATAACGTTATCTCAAGACCTGGATGTATGGTGATTGTTGACAAAGTGCGTTGAAGCCCAGATTTTAACGTTGTTAGCTCGTCGATTTTTTCTCCAACTTCCACACACTGACTCACTGCTCGTTCAAAAGCAACTGAATGAAGCGCATGATGTTCAAAAAAGCAGCCGTACGTATCATCTCTCTCAATAAATAGGTGTTTACCCTTATCATTAAGGTTCGCGCCTACATAAGAATTTGTTTTATTCCACGTCCCATTTACTTTTGAGTTATGGCCTGAAAAGTTTCCTAACGTCGCCCTATAACCTGGTTTAACAGTCAAGCTACTCGAATCTACTAGGCCATAATTAGCCATCAAATATGGAAATTTCGGTGAGTCCATTTCCTTTGAATGGTTTATTTCATCTTCACTAAAGCATTCCTTTTTCCCATCGAAGTCCACATGCTTGTAAAGGCACACAACTGACTCTTCAGGCACAGGTGGCACTGGTGAGACGTCAATTTCATAGCTAGGTGTACACGATTCGATATAAGTGGGCTCATTAAGCAAGAAACCGCCTACAGAACACGCTTTGATCGATTCTGTATTTGATTCGATTGTAGGTAGTGTTAGATAGATTGACTGTTGACTATAACTGATTAAATTTTTTAACACATGACCGTTTTGGTCCAATTGTTCCGTGTAATGAAAGCCAAACCTACCGCTAATAATATCAAAGTCACTAATGGAAGTAGCCGGCTCGTCATGTTTTAGCGAGTCGTTATCAAGTACTCGCACCGTCAGGTCAGCAGAATTACCCGCCATAAATCGAGGTGCAACTGAAGATCTCAACATATTACGACTTGACCAAGGGCTAGTACACTTAGAAGTCGTTTCGGTTGATGCACAAAAACGCACTCCAGCCGTTGGATTTTTAGGGATCAAATAAGGTTTATTTGAAACAATCTCCCCAGAGTCATTAATCCATTTTAGTTCAATATATTTATCATTAATATAGTTCGTCGCTAGTTCATTATTAATTTTGCCTAGCAAAATCTCACTATCATCAGCTTTGCTTTCAATATCTAATGACATTGAAAATGCGCTACCTACGGGTGCCATTACACCTAATAGGATTAACATGAAATTCTTATTCATTATTAACTCCAAAATTTAATTATTATTACTTCCAAATTCTTGCAAAAGAATGAGTATGTATTAAGATTCTTCGTCTTCTTTAACAATGCAACTCAAGTAACCGTTATAGACTTCACTAGGTGCGACTTGAGTTGTATTTGTCCCTGATATAGAAACTGTCTCTGCCCAAGTTATTCCTGCAAAACTGAACGGACCATTATTTGTAGTCGCATTTGTCCAATAATTGGTCATTCCTGGCCAAGTATCATCAAATACTGTTGTATTTTGAGCGAGCGACTTAAGCTCACTGCTTGTTGGGGGGGTGGCACGTGGAGAAATGTGTTTACAGTAACTTTCGACAAGGTTTACGCCATCACTTGTCAAACGTGGAGATGCCACGTAAGTTTTACTACCAACGGTTTCTTGTAAGTAGCTTTGACCTGGAAACAATAGATCGAATTGCACTTTAGTTGGTGGTTGAACCCAGTTCCCTAAGTTATCAGGTCGCTTTGTAACCAGTCGGGTACCGCATGACTCGGGTTCAATGAGAGGATTAGCACCGTGTGACGATAAACCAAAGGAACATATGCTAACCAATGGTACCGATGACAAGTCTAGCCTTGCTATGGTTGTGTTGTAGCTTGTTGATGGATTTGAAGTATTGTGGCTAAAACCAGGCAGGATAGACGTTGACTGAAGGACTGTTGTATTTGACTTTAAGGTGTAGAATAGACTAGTGACACTAGGTGCACTAGATGGCAAATCGTCAATACTATCGGTCCCAATATAGTCAACACTAAACCTTACTTTTACAGAGGTGTCTTCGTCATTTAGTATCTCTTCATTGGTTATTGCGTTGTTAACTTCCCAATAATCATTGATATCAGCTACTGCCGATCTTGCACTTCGTGGTTTAGCATTATTATTAGCAAAGGCACTGATAACCTTTAGTGTATTGGAACACTGAACGTTTCCTTCTTCGATTAAACAGAGTTTAATATCTTTATTTTTATCATTTTCATTTGGAGTATAAGCAACACCTTTATGCCTAATTTTATTATCGACCATCCAAACATAGTCGTTAACACTTCCATCTTCTTTATAATGAAAGATTAAGTCGGAATTATCTGATGCAATAATAGGAAACCCTACAGCAGTAGACTCATCACTTCTTGTTACTGATTCTATCTCTAACCCATACGCTAAAGATGAACCGACCAAACTACCAAATATTAAAATGTAGTTTTTCATACTTACCTCATATTTAAGACTTAATGTAAACCGATGCGACTTACATACCTAAGCTTAAACATAAGAAAAGAACAAACCATCCTATTACTTAGTGTTAATTATTATTAATTAAAAACAGAGATCATCATCACTCAATTATTTATAAATTTGAATAGTTGCTCTAGTTATCAGATGTAACTAACTAAAAGTACAGACGAACTTTCAATACTATGTTTATTAATAATCTCAATTTTCTCAGCTGTATACTCTACGCAACCATTAGTCTTCTGCTGACTCTTGGCCGAGAAGTTTCTTACATCCAACGCACAGGGTTCCTGCATGATTCTTCCTTTAAATGTAATTTGACCACTGACAGGTTTGCTTTTCACTTCTGAAATGTCATTCAATGGCTTATTAAACTCACTCTCTGCCATTGCCGACACTGAAATTAATAATAGTAACGATGATAAATATTTCATTTCTTACACCCCTTATATTTTTCCTACACTTATTATTTAGCAAATATTCAGACGTAAGCAAGTATTTTCTTACAACAAAACTGATTAATAATTATTATTTGTGAGACTGATTTTTAAGTAGCTATTTAATAGGGATATTTTAGTAACTTGTTTCTGTCCAATGTAGGAAACAAATAAGTCACTTATTTTTCCTTAAATCTGACTTGAGATGAAGCGTAGAATCGGCCAATAACTGACGGGCAATGTAAGGCTCTCTAACAAAGAAAAATAAAGGCGTATTGGAAATCAACGCGCCTTTATTTCATTCTATCATTGGATATTTAGACTAAATGGCCAAGGTTTCAGGTAGGTGCTAGGTCCACTTAAGTACCCGAACTTCGTTCCCCTCTTCAGGAGCTCTTGGGATGTTGCGTGAAAGCATTAGGCTCACTAGCGCCATACCTGCGCCAATATAGAACACCGCTGATGGAGAGACTAACCAAATCAAACCAAATGAAACCGGGATGAATACGGCTGCAATGTGGTTGATAGTGAAAGCTACACCTGCGGTAGAGGCCATATCTGCAGGATCGGCAATCTTCTGGAAGTAGGTTTTAATCGCCAAAGCTAAAGCGAAGAACAGATGATCAATTACATACAGCGCCGCTGCCCACTCCGCACTTTCAACCAAAGCATAACCAACGAACACACCAATCAGCCCTACATATTCAAATGTCAGTGCCTTACGTTCACCCACTTTACCAATAAAGCGTCCGATACGTTTCGCAAACAAGAAGTTAAACAAATAGTTGATTAGAAACAACAAAGTAATATCCGCAGCCGAATAGCCAAAACGCTCAACCATTAGAAAGCCCGCAAAGACGGTAAAGATCTGGCGACGAGCCCCACTCATGAAGGTGAGTGCATAGTAGAGCCAATAGCGTTTCCTTAGCACCAGTTTCTTATTTTGCTGTACATGGGTTTCAAACTGAGGGAATGCAAAATTCATCCAAGCCACCAGCAAGAAGCCAACACCACCAAAAGTCAGGTAAACCCACTCGAAGTCCATTGTTAACACTTCTAAACAGAACCACAACGCGCCATAAGTAATGAGTGATGCCAGTGCACCGATCGAAATAAATTTACCCAGCATTTCCGGCGCTTCATCTTTAGAAAGCCATTGCAAAGAGAGCGACTGCTTCAAGGTCTCAAAGTAGTGAAAGCCTGTCGACATAAGCAATGTGGTAAACAGCAAACCAAATAGCGAAGGAAAAAAGCCCGTGATTGCGGTACCTAGTGTTAGCGCACCAAGCGCTAAAATCATAAAACGCTGCTCTCGAATAAACAGCAGAACAAATACAGCCGTAAAAGCCAAAAAACCCGGTATTTCACGAACACTCTGCAATAAACCAATATCTGAACCATCAAAGTTGGCGCGTTCAATTACGAAGTTATTCAGGAGTGCCATCCAACTTGAAAAAGCGATAGGCACGACAATGGAAATGAGCATGAGGAAGTTTTGTGGCGTTTTCCAGCTCGCTGAGTGGTTCATGTTTCGGTCCTTATGTGAATAGCCTGTTACAATAAAACGCCTCTTGCCAATAAACAAACTTATTTACAATTTATACCTAGCAGTAAAGATTCTGAGAATTAGCGCTACCTTTAGTGTAAAAATCTAAGTGAATAAAAATATTAAAAACAATGCTTTAAATATTGTTAACTTCTCGTTATGGTGTTTTTATGTTCAACCAGTCGAGAGAGAAGAAAAATGGAAATAATCGTACGTCCGACATTAGTGAGTGATGCAGCCGCATTATGTGAAATTTATTCACAACCTAAAGCGCAACGCGAGACACTCCAACTGCCAAAACCATCGGTAGCAATGTGGACACAACGACTGGAAAACATGCCTCAAGGTGTTTATAGCTTTGTTGCTGAAGTGGATGGAAAAGTCGTAGGTAATATAGGCTTCGAACATTCACAGCGCCCGAGAACGGCACACTGTGGTAGCTTTGGTATCGGTGTCCATGACGATTTCCACGGCTTAGGTATTGGTAGCAAGTTGATTGAAACGGTTCTAGATTTGGCAGACAACTGGTTGCAAATAAAACGCGTACAAATCGAAGTCAACAGTGACAATGAAGGAGCGATCGCTTGTTATAAGAAGTTTGGCTTTGAAATAGAAGGCGAGTCAAAATTTGGCTCGTTCCGTGACGGTGAGTTCATCAATACTTACTATATGGCTCGCATCAAACCTGGCTTATAGCCCAAAACACCTCAAGATTGATAGTAAGGCTTACCTCTATGGGTAAGCCTTTAACGTATCTAGAGCACGATCAGCAAGCGCTTCAGTATATGGGTTAATCTTCCAGTGGTTTGGACTCCAACCTTTAACAAAGCGCTGAAAGTCAGCCCATGCAATGGAGAATAGTGGTCGCCACTCGGCTTCAACATCAGCGACATCCAAAGTAGGTTGATAGTTATTGAGTACTCGACGCAAGTGAGCAAAATACTCATCTAAAATCCAACCTTCCATCACTTGGCACTGCTCGGGCTTTACTGCACTACTCATAAATAACGCCACATCTTTCATCGCACAACCGCGACCAATATATTGAAAGTCCACCGCTGCAGCACGAGTACCATCGGCAGAAAAACAGAAATTAGCTAACTTAGCGTCACCATGGACAAGAGTCTGATAGGGCGACTCTTTGAGCACTCGATCTATCTTATGGGCAGCCTGCTTGAGTAACTCATCATCGAGTGCCGCGAGTTCATCAGGACGTGTATCTAGATGCCAATACGTGCCGCACTCCCAAAGCCCTTCTCCTTGATGACCAATGTGCTGAGCATGAAAACAAGCTAGCCACTCTAAACAAGCACTTAAGTGGGACTGTTTTGCTTCGGCAACAACATCAGTAAAACCAAGCACAGACAAATCTTCCATTGCGATCAGTAACGCTTGCCCTTGCTGATCCACTTTCAGGGCTGCAGGCACTTTTGCTTCACAAAGATTGGCTGCTGACTTATACCAGTTCAATTCAACCTGATAAGAACGTAGCTTTCTTTGGTGTGAGAACTCGCTATTCCAGCCTTTTGGGTGATGTTCAGGCTTCGGCAGTTTAATATGCTTAACGATAATACTACCACTGCCACAATGCAGCCGAACCAGCTCACCATATCCCCCCCACAGCGATTGCAGTACCTCGGTATGCGTTAATGCTTCAAACCCCAGAGAGTCGAGTAGTAATTGATAGTCGTATTGCTTCGTCATTGTGCTTTAAGGTAAGACCATTGTTGATTGCGTTCTAGGTAGTGAGCTACATAGGGACAGATGGGGTCAATTGTGACACCACGCTTGGCGATTTCAGAGAGTAGTACCTCCATCATTACCTTGCCATATCCTTTCCCTTGAAGCTCTTCTGGTATCTTGGTAGAGGTAATTGCATACGTGCTTCCCTTGTCCACGAACTTTATTACAGCGTAATGATCAGCGTCTAAATGGACTCTAAACTGTGAGTTTACTTCATCAAAAATCAGTGAATGCGGCAAAATAGCTCCCAAAAATGATACTCAGATCATGTTAATGCGACATATTGGTGTTTGAATAAACATCAAAGCACACATAAAATTTATAATCCTCGAATCGGACATATATCGATTCGAAATGTATACGTCAACCTACCACTAAAACAATAACATGGTGGGGATCATGGAGGCTAGATGAACACCCAAGCAGTAGCAGTGAAAGCGCAGCCAACGCGCTCTTCTAATGATAGGAGTATCTCAACACTCAACAGCACTGATGCACTTGCGATGATCGAGCATGGTGGGGAGCTCACCCTAGGTATCTCTACACCGGTGGGTACCACTTTCCGTTGTAAGTCCTCCTTTATCGGCTCTCACTCTAGCAACGTTATTCTTATCGAGTTACCTAAGATCTCTGAAGATGACTTGAGCTTTTTCTTTCAAGAAGGTTTTTGGATAGCGATTCGCGCCATATCACCACGTGGAGAAGGGGCGATTGTTTCCTTCAGAAGCCAAATTCAACACGTGCTTAAATCACCCGTCGCGATGGTTGCGCTCTCTATTCCACAAACCATGCAGGTCACTCAACTACGAAAAGAACCTCGCTTTGACGTCAACCTAGCGGCGAAAGTCGTCGCAAATAGCCATCGGCTTGAATGCGAAATCAGGGATCTGTCCAAAGGTGGTTGTCGCTTTATAACTGCACCTTTAAGCCGACCATTTCAAGTCGGTGAAGAAATTGCACTGCACGTACAACTCGCCAATAATAAAGGGACTCACTTTGAGCCCCTATTTGGCACGGTATGTAATTTACAGCGCTCTCTTCATTATGCTCGCTATGGAGTCTCATTCAACGACCACGGCAAGAATAATGCGAAGGTGTTACTCGGCCATCTTAAGTTCAATGGCACTAAGCTTATGTTAAAGTAACCTTACAGACACAAAAAAGCCCCGCTCATTGTAGCGGGGCTTTTTAGTTGTCTAGGCTTATCCAATAAACGAGATATAACCCTGAAGGATAATCAGGTTAACGATATCGATAAAGAAAGCGCCGACGATCGGTACCACCATAAACGCCTGCGGTGACGGACCATATCGATTGACTAGCGAGCCCATATTCATCACCGCTGTCGGTGTCGCACCTAGACCAAATCCACAATGACCGCCAGAGATAACCGCCGCATCATAGTTTGAACCCATTACTTTGAATGTCACGAAATAAGCGAAAACACCGAGTACCACTGACTGTACCGCCAGAATAATGAGGAATGGAATCGCAAGATCGAAGATGTTCCACAGTTTCAGGCTCATTAACGCCATCGCTAAGAACAACGACAAAGAAACCGTACCGAGAATATCGACCGTTTCTGTATCCACTTTATGGACTTTAGTCACCTCAATCACATTAGTGATAAATACCCCGATAAATAGCGCGTAAACGAAATCAGGAATCATCAGCCAACTGACATTAAAACTACTTACCCACTGCTCTAAGTATTTCGCACCCGTTACACAGATCAGAAGAATAAACAGGACTTCAACGACTTTCTTAGCGGTTACCTTATCTTCTTCATACTCGTTATAAGTCACCAATTCTGGGAAACGTTCGTGAGTTTTTGTACCTGTGCCATATTCCGACTCAAAACCATTTTTATTGATCAGTTTCTGCGCCACTGGACTACCGATGATGCCACCAATAATCAAACCAAACGTCGCTGAAGCCATCGCTATCTCAAGCGTATTGGACAAACCATATGTCTCTGTAAACGTCTGTGACCAAGCTGCACCAGTACCATGGCCACCAGATAGCGTTATTGAACCTGCGATCAAGCCCATCAAAGGATCTAACCCTAGCGCTGTTGCCATTGAAACGCCGACACCGTTTTGGATGATGATGTAGAAAGAGGCTACGGCGAGGAAAACAAACACCTTCGCGCCACCTTTCATTAACTGGGTATAGTTCGCAGCAAGTCCAACAGTACTGAAGAACATCAACATAAAGATTTTTTGAAGCGGTAAAGAAAACTCTAAGTCGATACCATTAAAATGCATTAGCGTTATGATGAGCGCGACAATAAGACCACCAACGATAGGTTCAGGGATATTGAACTTTTTAAGGATGGGAAGCTTTGCGTTCACAAAATGTCCTAAAAAAAGAACACTGATTGCGATCAAGAAAGATTCTAGTGGTCCGACTGAAATTATCTGATTCATATAACCTCTTATTAGTTATTAACTCATCTTCCTTAACGAGTACAAAGCCCTACAGGCTCTGATGAGCAATGCTCATAGATTCATTTTTTCTATTGAAATTAGTCCTTATACAAACAGCCTCAAGATGCTCGTTTCAACAGTTGACCCTATAAATTTAAACTAGGGTTTAGAAAAGAAAGCGCACATTATTAATAATCTTGACCCTGTTTGTCGAGCCCAGAGCGCAAAATCCTGTCAATATTCCGGATAATTGACTGTAAACGAAGGTGGAAGAAGAGAAATTTTATTTATCCATCACGCAAAAAAATAGCCAACCGCAAATGGTGCGATTGGCTTATATATTGTGTGAACAAATTGTATTCACTAACAACGTCAGTTGGCTAGGTGACCCTCGGCTTAAGAAGGGTCACTCTTAGTAATGCAGATAGCGTGCCAACTTTATTTCCACGATTTTTTTGTGCTCATTCGCACTTTTTTGTCATTTTTAGCTCCCAAAATGCAATTTGAAAATTGCATTTTGCAAAGATTCGCAAAAGCATATTAAACTCGATTCTTATAGATACATTTGTCAAAGAATGATTTTCATACTTTTTTTACGTCGGAGCCGATATACTCATTGCACTTTAATTTACGTATCAACAAGAATGAACTACCTAACTACATTTCTAAAAGGCATGGCGATGGGTGCTGCTGACGTGGTACCCGGCGTTTCAGGCGGTACCATCGCATTCATTACTGGTATTTACGACACCTTGCTTGAAAGCATTCGACGCATTAACCCATCAGTTCTAGGCATCTGGAAACGTGAAGGTTTTAAAGCAGCATTCCAACATATCAACGGCTTGTTCCTCATCGCATTGTTTGGTGGTGTGCTCACCAGTATTGCCACTCTTGCAAAGCTGATTTCGTGGCTATTAGTGACTCACCCAATTCCATTGTGGTCATTCTTCTTTGGCTTAATTTTGGTTTCGGTGTTCCACATGCTTAAGCAGATTGAGCAAAGAAGCCTAAGTCGTTTTGTCTTGCTACTGTTAGGCGTCGCCTTTGCCTACAGCATCACCGTCCTTAATCCACTGCAATTAGAACCCACCAGTATTAATGTGCTGCTTGCAGGTGGCATTGCTATTTGTGCCATGATTTTACCCGGCATTTCAGGCAGCTTTATCTTACTGCTTATTGGTATGTATACACCGGTACTTGGCGCCGTGAAATCATTTGATATTGGGATTCTTGCACTATTTTTGTCTGGCTGCGTGATCGGTTTACTGACCTTCTCTCACGTTCTCTCTTGGCTACTCAAACGTTTTAGAGACCTAACTCTTGTGTTCCTAACCGGTTTGATGATTGGCACGTTACCTAAGATTTGGCCGTGGAAAGAGACCATCAGTTGGAGAACTAACTCACACGGAGAGCAAGTTCCATTAATCCAACACAACCTAATGCCGTCTGACTTTGAACTGATCAGTTCTCAGCCAGCTCAACTTGGCTTAGCCGTTGTGATGATGCTTTGCGCGATTGCGTTAGTGCTAGGGTTAGAGAAATTTGCCGAGAATCGCGATCTGTAAAAATCGCGCATGTCATTACAAGCGGCTTCGAGTAAGTCGCTTTTTTTTACCACCAAAGAAAAGTGGAAATAAGAATCAATTGCAACATGGTGAAGATAAGATTACTCTTGAATGCGATTTTTACCATAGAAGCACATCAAGATGAGCGGCCAATCATTCTTTGAACATTTGTTCGAACATTCAAAGCAAGTTACCCCTTATTTAAGCGGCTCTATCAATCATCAGCCTAACGAAAATACTGATCACCCTATCGTACATATCGATAGCTCTAGTGCTGAGCAGATACAATCCCTCTATGAACAGCTAAAATTACTTCACCCTGAAGCTGGCGCGCCTTACTGGCTAACCAGAACTTGGACCTTGCTCTGCTGGCAACCAATTTATGTGGCTTTTATTGCCATTTATTCATGCCGAGGACTACCCAACATTTCAGCTATGGTTCAATCCATACAGCCCGGCTTTGTTAGTGGCTATCAATTTGAATCAACAACCTATCAGCAGGGTAGCGAGCAAGAGCTCATCACTAAAGCAGGCCATGACCTCAACCTCCTGTTTGACTATTTTCGTTCTGAGATGAGTCAATGGACGCGAATTCGCCCAGGGTTTACCCGCCACTTATTTGCTGACGGCATACTGGGTTGCTTGGTCAAGTTAAGCCAATACGCCCCTGCGCTACCAAAAGACTATTTATTTGAGCAAGCGCGTTTATGGCTTCAAGCTTGCGGTTTATCTGAAAAGTTTATGGATAGACTCACATATGATGAAACAACGAAACAGTTAACACTTGTCAGAACCAGCTGCTGTTTGGTCTATAAATGCCAAGGTCGTAAACTGTGCGGTGACTGCCCTCGTCATCCAAATAATAAGCATTTGTAAACATTACAGACAACTAATTATGATACGTATTATCATTTGCATTTTAATGTGATAGCATCGCTGCTTATTCATCAATACTCGACCTTGAAGTTAAATCATGTTCCAGCTTGTCGATGCGTCGTTCGAAATCGACGGTAAAAATATCCTGCTTCCTACCAGTTTAGATTTTTCTCCTGGAAAAGTGACAACACTACTCGGTCACAATGGCTGTGGTAAATCGACCTTAATCAAACTGTTAAGCCGTCAGAACTCTCCTTCTCAAGGGAAGGTACTGCTCAACGATCAAGTGGTTTCTTCCTATACCAACCTAGAGTTCGCTCACCGAGTGGCTTACTTACCTCAGCACCCTCCAGTGACTGATGGCGTGACGGTTCGTGAATTGGTCTGCTTTGGCCGCTACCCATGGAAAGGCGCATTTGGTCGTTATAGCAAATCGGATTACGCGATTGTCGACGAGGCAATAGATAAAGTGGGATTGAGCAAATTCTCAGAACGATTTGTCGCGACTCTCTCTGGTGGTGAGCGACAAAGAGCCTGGGTCGCGATGCTACTCGCTCAGCAAAGTAAGTGCATCTTGCTTGATGAGCCTACCTCTGCACTCGATGTCGCTCACCAGCACGAATTATTGGCACTCATCCGCGAGCTCAACCAATCCATGGGGCTAAGCGTCATTATGGTGCTTCATGATGTCAACATGGCCGCTAAGTTCAGCGATGAGTTGATCGCTCTTCATTCAGGGCAAGTCATCGCAAGTGGTTCACCTGCTGAGCTCATGACACCGGATACTCTGATGAAAATCTACGGAATGGAGTTAGCTCTATTCCAACACCCTCAAACAGGTCAACCCATTAGCTACATCCCCTAACTACAAGGAATTCGTTGTGAAAAGATTCGTACTTATGTTGTCAGCACTACTGACATTCAATGTTTATGCGTTGGACATCACCCACGAGATGGGGGTCACCACTTTTGAATCAACACCTAAGAAAGTCGTCGCTCTCGATTGGGCGCTAACGGAAACCGTACTGAGTTTAGGTGTCGAGCTTACGGGTATTGCCGATACAAAAGGCTATCAACAATGGGTCGTTGAACCTGCTCTGAGTGGTACTGAAGTTGATTTGGGCGCACGTCGAGAGCCGAACCTTGAGCTGCTTATGGAACTTAAGCCAGACGTCATCTTAATCAGTAAACATATGGCGCCAGCCTATGAACAACTACAGCGTATTGCACCCGTTCTAGTATTCAGCGTTTACAGTGAGAAAAAGCAGCCATTAAACGCAGCAAAGTCGATCACCAAATCATTAGGTAAGTTGTTCGATAAAGAGCAGCAAGCAGAGTTGGTCATTGCTCAAACGGATAAGATTTTCGCCATCAACGCAGATAAAGTGCGCCAATCAGGTAAGTCGGATAAGGCGCTGCTATTCGCACGTTTTATTAACGACAAAACTCTTCGTATCCACAGTCAAGGCTCACTGGCTCAAGCCACTATCGATGCCATGGGTCTAGAAAATGACTGGCAGCAAGAAACGAACCTATGGGGATTCACCACTGCTGGAACCGAAAAGCTGGCTGAGCACCAAAGTGCCAATGTGATGATCTTTGGGCCGCTCACTCAGCCAGAACGTAACAAACTCAAGCAGTCCCCCCTTTGGCAAGCAATGGAGTTTACTCGTACTAATTCCGTGTATGAACTGCCAGCAATTTGGACATTTGGTGGCTTAATCGCAGCACAACGTTTTAGTGATCATATCACTGAGCAGCTTACTAATAATCAATGAACACCTTAAAGATAAATAACGCTCCACAACAATATATCAACCTCAAAGCGGCTGCCCTACTCGCAGCCGCGCTCGTTAGTATTGTCGGCTTACTGGAGATCACGGCTCCTTATACATTAGGCATTCCACTGATATGGGATACCTTGTTTCACTATGACCCTGCTAACTATCAACATCTGATTACCCACTTAACCTATCTTCCTAGGTTAGCTGTCGCCATTATTTGTGGATTTGGACTCGCGGTGGCAGGTTGTGTGATGCAGTTTGTGCTGCGCAACCCCATCGCTTCACCAACCACCCTTGGCGTCGCGGCAGGGGCTGAGCTTGGAATGGTACTGGGGATCCTTCTGATCCCTGTCAACATGGCTGTACCTCATTTTATTCCTGCGTTCATTGGTGGCTGTTTGGCGACGGGATTAGTGTTTGCGTTAAGCTCAAGCAGAGGCTTCTCACCCCTTCACATGGTGCTGTCCGGCATGATCGTTAGCCTGTTCTTAGGTTCATTAAACACCATGCTATTGATGCTGCATGAACAACAGCTAACAAGCATATTTGTTTGGGGTGCCGGCGTACTGAACCAAAATGGCTGGACTAGCACGCTGATGCTGATCCCGTTAGTTACCCTACCGACGCTATTATTGCTGCTGTTACAACGCCCGTTATCTGCACTCCAATTTGGTGACAATGTCGCAACCTCGTTAGGCGTAAACATCAAACAAATAAAACTACTGTGTTTATCTCTCGCTATCTTCATTACCGCGGCCGTCGTCAGCGAAGTAGGACTGATCGGTTTTGTCGGCATTGTTGCTCCGGCTATCGCCAGAATGCTAGGCGCCCGAACCTTGGTGAAGCAAATCCTTCTCAGTGGATTGATTGGTAGTCTTATTCTTCTGACTGTAGACCTGCTGATTCAACCATTCTCTGGTGTTGGCGGAGAGCTACTACCAACCGGGGCGATGACGGCATTGATCGGCGCACCATTTTTGCTTTGGTTACTGCAGCGAACTAAGCTTCAGGCCGATCTAAAAGCTCGCTCTGAACATGTAGAGCATTACCGCCAAGTTGACACTGCCAAGCTTGTCACAGTAATAGTTGTGGTGCTCATCCTAGTCACCTTATTTGCACTGACCGTTGGCAAAACGCCGCAAGGTTGGGAACTAAATTTTAATCGCTCAATATTTGATTTGCGCGCACCACGAGTGTTAGTCGCACTATTGGCAGGTGTCGGTCTCGCGTTTGCCGGTACACTGATTCAGCGTATCTCTAACAACCCAATGGCTAGCCCAGAAGTACTAGGAATCAGTTCAGGCGCTGCTCTAGCGCTGGTGTTAGGGACAGTTTTGGGAATTACCGTTGGCCGAGAACAGCAAATGCTGATCGGAACGGTAGGCGCACTATCCGTGACTGCTCTGGTGTGGTTAATGGGAAGAAGGCATAACTTTGCACCAACCCAAACCCTATTAACCGGAATTGCGCTTAGCGCGGGTCTTGATGCCCTGCTGCGTATTGCGATGAGCTCTGGACATGACAATGCCACAACGTTGCTCACCTGGTTGTCTGGTTCAACTTACCTAGTAGCAGGCCAAGATATTCTCATTCTAGCGGTTGGAGTTACGCTCACCGGAGCCATCGCTTTATCACTTAATCGCTGGGTTGAACTGATTGGTATCGGAGAAGTAACCGCCAACAGCCTAGGTATGGACTCGACCGTGGTGAGACTGGTACTACTGCTTTTGGTCGCGGCATTAACCACTTTATGTACCATCGTTATTGGCCCACTCAGTTTCATCGGCTTGCTGGCCCCTCATATGGCTAGATCTCTGCATCAATACCGCGCACTACCGCAAATGCTCACTGCCGCAGTATTGGGCGCGATAATCATGGTTATCGCTGATTGGATAGGACGAACCCTTTGGTTCCCTTGGCAATTCCCAGCAGGCTTACTCGCGTCTTTGATTGGCGGTGGATACTTCTTGTATTTAATGAGACGTTAACTCTAGAGCCCTCCAAATTGCGAGGGCTTATTGGCTTCAGGTCTTGCTAGACTCCGACCTCTACAACGCCAGGTATTTTCGTTACCAAAATACAATCAGTGACTTTCCAGCCAATTTGTGTTTACCATTAAGCCAATAAGAATAACAACTCATTGATTATTATGAATACGACAGCCATCACTCAGCTTCAGCAAGATCTGTTGGTTAAAGTTATTACTCGGCTTAAAGAAGACAATGCACAAGCAGGTGATAGCCTGAATGAGTCTTCATTAGCACAGCAATTCGAAGTATCCCGAACCCCGCTAAGAGCAGTACTTAAGCATTTGTCCACTTTAGGCGTAACCAAGGCCGTTCCCTACAAGGGGTTTGTGTTGCTAACCGACGCTGAGGAGATCACTATTTCTTTCGCTACAGATGGCGAACCATGCCGTCAAGATTTATTGTATCTGCGTATCTTAATGGATCTATTTTTTGGTGAGCTTGACGCATCATTCTCAGAAAATGAATTACAACAGCGCTACGACGCTAACCGAGGGGAAATCCAAAATGTCCTTCGATTGCTAGAAACCGATGGCATCTTTCGTCGTAGCCCTGGATACAAATGGTATGTTGATGGCGTATTGAACACACTAGAAAGACATGCAGAAAGTTATCGATGTCGACTCATCTTCGAGCCCGCTGGTCTACTGGAGCCAACTTGGGCACTCAACCTCGCCAAGTTTGAACGTTGCCGAAACAATCATATCCAAGCGATTAACGAGCCACATTTGGTTTCCGCTAGCCAGCTGTATGAACTCAGTGCTAGCTTCCATGAACTGCTGTCAGCTTGTTCGGGAAATCGCTTTTTACTTGGCACTATGCAGCAGCATAACCGATTGCGTAAGGCAACCGACCTCGTTTCTATGCACATTCAGTCATCTGTCGCTAAGTCCTGCCAACGTCGATTAGATATCATCGAATTACTACTTAATGGTGACAATCGAACCGCTGCCGCGAAGTTAACCCAACTATTAGAAAACGACATTCGAGTGATGACGCGGACCTACAAGGATGTAATGAATGTATCTCGGCAACAACGAGAAAGCCTGATAAATAGCATCACTTCTACCCCAAGTTAATCTCTCTACAGGCGGCCTCTCCGGCTGCCTTTTCATGTCTATAAACCCTCACTTGCCAACAAGATAACGTTAATACTCAACTGAACAACCCCGCTGCTCCCACCTAACACGTAAAAACAATATCGTTGTCGATATACCTATCAAAAATAAATCATGCTTATGTATTGTTTTTTCGCAACAAAAACACAATAATAATGATTCTTATTTAGAAATGATAAAAATAACAATTTGCGTTTACTTTTCTAGATAGTGAATTTGCAGCCTTCACCTCTATCTGAGCCCACCAAAGATGAAGGCGTGTTAACCAAAACAATTACCATAGAGAAAGAAATGAACGTAATAAAAGGAATTTTTCCGCTATCTTCTATCGCGTTGGCCATTGCGGCAGCAAGCACACCAGCGATGACTCATGCTCAAGAATACACAACAACACAAGAGAAAATGGTGGTGGTGTCTAGCCGCACCCCTAAAGCGCTCAGCGACATTCCTGGCACCGTTTGGTACATAGATTCGGAACAGATCGAGCAAGAATATCGAGGTGGTAAAACACTTGGTGAAATTCTTGCCGCAACCATTCCCTCTTTAGATATGAGTAGCGGCGGTCGAACCAATTACGGTCAAAACTTACGTGGCCGCAAAATGCTGGTAATGATTGATGGTGTGTCACTACAATCTTCACGCCAGATAAGCCGCCATTTAGACTCCATCGACCCATTTAACATCGAGCGCATCGAAGTACTTTCTGGAGCAACCTCGATCTATGGAGCAGGCGCATCAGGGGGTGTTATCAACATCATTACCAAGAAAGCGCAGGGTGACGAACTCGAGTTTGAATCTTATGTTGGCGGTTCGTCAGGTTTCAATTCCGGCGAAGATTTTGATTATAAGCTGGGCCAATCTATTGCGGGTGGCAATGAGAAAGTACAAGCGAGAGCGTCGGTAATCTATACCGAAACGCAAGGCTTCTTTGATGCCAATGGCGACATCGTTATTCCTGATATTTCACAGGGCTCACTGCAGTTTAACCAGACCATCGACTTCTTAACGACTGTCGGTGTAAATCTCTCTGACACTAAGAAGATCAACTTCTTAGCTCAATATTATGACAGCCAACAAGACTCTCCATATGGCCTATACATTGAAAACTATAAGTTTATCGATGTACGCAAAGGTTTCGAGTCAGATCGCGAGCATGGTACTGAGCGTATTATGCTCAGCGCATCGTATGTGGATGAAGCATTCTTAGGCCACCAGCTTCTTGCAGAAGCCGCCTACCGTAAGGAAGATCAAACCTATACTCCTTACTATCAGTCTTCAGGCCAGCAGATCACCGACGTGCTGTCTCTTAAAGCTGCGTTGGCGAAAAGCTATAACCGCTTCAATTTCGTTTATGGTATCGATGCTTATCAAGACTCATTGGAAAGTAATCAAGCCCTATACGATCCGACGATCGCCAACAGCTCAGGCGATTTGATCAATAAGACTTATGCTCAAGTAGGTCGTTATCCGGGTGTCGAAGTCGGCTCAGTCGCCGGGTTTATTCAAGCAGATTATGCCATTACTGATAACTGGACTGTCGAAGGGGGCTATCGCTACCAGTACATGGTCAACAAGATCGATGACTTTGTCGGCTATACCCAGCAAAAGAACATTGCTAAAGGCAAAGGCAGCAGTGCAGATGCTGTTCCTGGGGGAGAAACCGACTACAGTGTTGGATTGTTTAACCTAGGTACCATTTACCACATCAACGGTAACTCTCAGGTGTGGGCGAACTTCTCGCAAGGCTTTGATCTTGCCGACCCTGCTAAATACTACGGCCAAGGTGACTACACTCTAGTTGGCGAGCACTGGCAGCTCAACGACAGTATTAATGTCTCTGACTCTAAGCTATCAGGGATCAAAACCAACAGCTTTGAGCTAGGTTACCGCTTAGATACAGGAGAGCTCAACTTACAGACCGCGGCTTATTACTCTCAATCCGATAAGAGTGTGAAGTACAACAAAACCACGCTATTGATTGAAGACGTTGAGGACAAAAAACGAGTTTACGGCCTAGAAGCCCTTGCTTCTTACTGGGTTCATGACAACGTACAGCTCGGTGCCTCTGGTCATTACGTGATTTCTGAACTCGATGGTGACAATGGTTGGGAAGATCTATCAGCGGGCGAAGCAAGTACTTCAAAAGCTAGTGCTTGGGCAGGTTGGTACGATGCCAATTTAGCGCTAAAACTACAAAGCCAAACCATGTTTGATTATGAAGATGAAGCTGACAACAAGCTTGATGGTTACACAGTCTTTGACCTAGTGGGTAGCTATCAGCTTCCTGTCGGTAGCCTAGGTTTCGGAATTCAGAATCTATTCAACGAAGACTACACCACGATTTGGGGTCAGCGTGCACAAATTCTTTACTCAAGCCATTATGCGCCTGAAGCGTATGACTACAAAGGCCGTGGCCGCACCTATACACTAAACTATCAAGTTAAGTTTTAAACTGAACAGCGAATAAAAAGCCGCCCGTCGTTGGGCGGCTTTTCTATAATCACTTTGCTATAGCTGTTTCTTACGGCTTGGCAAAAATACCTCACCCAACATACAACGAACGCTGCCACCACCAATGTTTTCAATCGTCTTCACATTGAATGGCAGTAATTTACCGTGGCTTGCAAGCTGTGCACGTTGCGCTGGAGAGAACGCATCATAAGCAGATTGCGACATCGCGATAACCTTCTCACCATTGATGGTTTCAAGTTGGAGGATATTGCCACAGAAGTTATTCATCTGCTCAAGTGAAATTGAAATCACCTGCTTATCTTTTGCCAAAGATTTGATCACAAAACGTCGCTCAAATTCAGGGATCACTTCATCACAAATAACGCAGAAGCTTTCCCCAATCGCCATCATCACATTGGTATGGTAGATCGGCTTGCCTGAAGGAAGTGCTGTTTGAAATGAGACCACTCGATCGTAACCAATACGCTTTGAGTAATCTTCCAATACTTCGCGATCACAACGCTGTGATAAGGCGGCATAGACAGTTTTATTTACGTGATCTTTAACCATCACGCCGGTACTTTCTAAATGCGCATCTTGCTGGAGGTAGTCCGTCAAAGAATCTTGAAGGGTAATCGTACGGCCGGCTTGTTGCAGCGCTTCAGCCAATGCATCTACTTTGACTTCATGCTGGCGGTTTTTACATGCCATTGGAAAGGTAAATAGCTCACCTTTAGCAGTCGTACTAAACCAGTTATTTGGGAAAACTGCATCCGGTGTTTCAACTTCTCCGAGCGGGTAATCAAACTCAACCACTTGGACGCCCGCTTGGCGCAACGAAATGACCATCGCGTTGAATTCTTGCATGGCAGCTAGACGAACTTGGCTCGTCGACTCAGTCACTTGGTGCTGAAATTCATTGTCTTGTGCAGTTTCTGCGTTAAACGCAAACTCTTTAGGCGGCACCATCACCACACAGTTAGCGTTTTGTACTGTTGATTGTTTTTTTTGTAGTAGGGATTGCTGTTTCAACATTAGGACAAACTCAATTAATCTCACTCATTACGGCTAATTGTAGACATAATGTTAAAATAAGATTTACTGAAATAACCTATGCAAAGGCTGTCAATCCAGTTAAATAGCATGAGAGAATCTAAATTTGCAGCAATTTTTATTGCCACGATGACTTTTAATCAAATCGTGCTGAATATTATGCATCGAAAGGAGTAATAAACTGGTTACATTTCACACATTAACGTTATACCATTGGTTTTCCTTCCTATTTATGGACGAACACCTACGCCGTGTGGCGTAACACCTGTCTTTTGTGTGTTTAGGAATTTACTATGTTTAAGAAATTTGAAGGCTTTACCAAGCCTTTCCCCGAGCAAGAGCCTAGCCAGCCGCCATCGGGCATTTTTGCTTTTTGTCGCCACTATACGCGGGGATTTGAAGTTCCACTGATCATCATGTCTATTATGTCGACGATTGTCGCCATTGTAGAGGTATCTCTGTTCGGTGCGATGGGTAACCTCGTCGACTGGCTATCAACCAGTAATCCGGAAACCTTTTGGCAACAGAATCAAAGCGAGCTCCTATTTTACGGTACTCTTTTACTCGTTGTGATGCCGATATTGGTGATCGGCTACTCTTTGTTGATCCACCAAACGCTGCTTGGCAACTACCCAATGTCTATTCGTTGGCTAGCACACCGTTACTTACTAAAACAAAGTCTCAACTTTTACCAAGATGACTTTGCCGGTCGAGTGGCAACTAAAGTGATGCAAACCTCGCTGGCAGTACGTGAAACCGTGATGAAAAGCATGGATGTTTTTGTCTATGTCTCAGTTTACTTTACTTCAATGGTTGTCCTGTTAGCTCAAGCAGACTGGCGTCTAATGATCCCAATGGTGATATGGCTGTGCTGTTATATCGCTATCCAGATTTACTTTGTGCCTAAACTAAAGAGCGTCGCGTCAGAACAAGCAGACGCTCGTTCAACCATGACGGGACGCATCGTCGATAGTTACACCAACATCGCCACAGTGAAGCTGTTCTCGCACAGTAAGCGCGAAACCGAGTACGCAGAAAAAGGCATGAACGGTTTCTTAGACACCGTCTATCGCCAAATGCGTCTGGTCACTGGTTTTGATGTCGCGGTTGAAATCACTAACTACATTCTTGTGTTCTCAATTGGTGCTCTGTCTATTTTCTTATGGATGGATGGTTCGATCAGTATTGGCGCGATTGCCATTGCTATCGCTTTAGCCCTGCGTATCAACGGTATGTCGATGTGGATCATGTGGGAAGTCGGTGCTCTGTTTGAAAACATGGGTACGGTAGTAGACGGGATGAAAACCCTAGCGAAACCCATCGACATACAAGACAAGCCGAACGCTAAGCCAATCGTGGTAGACCAGGGTGGCATTGAGTTTGATGATGTCAGCTTCCACTATGGTGATAAATCGAAAGGGGTGATCAGTAACCTTAACCTCAATATCAAACCAGGCGAGAAAGTGGGATTAGTGGGGCGCTCAGGTGCAGGTAAGTCGACGCTGGTAAACTTATTGCTACGCTTCCATGATGTTGAGAGCGGTAACATAAAGATCGATGGCCAAGTTATCTCGGATGTCACGCAAGACTCACTGCGCAGCAAGATTGGCATGGTGACGCAAGATACCTCATTGCTGCACCGCTCGATCCGCGACAACATCTTATATGGTAATCCTGATGCCTCTGAAGAAGATTTATTGCGTGCAACCAAACAAGCCCATGCACATGAGTTTATAGAAACGCTGAATGACCCATTTGGCAACGTTGGTTATGACGCTCAAGTCGGGGAGCGAGGCGTTAAACTCTCAGGAGGTCAGCGTCAGCGTATTGCGATTTCACGCGTACTACTTAAAGACGCACCGCTACTGATCCTTGATGAAGCCACTTCCGCGCTCGATTCAGAAGTCGAAGCAGCGATTCAAGAAAGCTTAAACGAGCTAATGCAAGGCAAGACGGTGATAGCGATTGCTCACCGACTTTCGACAATTGCGGCGATGGATCGCTTGATCGTACTTGATAAAGGTGAAGTGGTTGAACAGGGCACTCACCACGAGCTCGTTCAAAGCGGCGGTATATACGCTCAACTATGGGCGCACCAGACTGGAGGCTTCATCGGCGAAGACCAAACCGAACAAAAACAAAGCGCTTAAATGCTCAGTTTATAAAATCGCTAGGGAGATTAGCCCTTCACTAGCGATTTTAGCTAACGGAAACACAAAATATATCTTTACATCACACTGTAATCAGGTAATATTTAGATCGCTCTGCAAGACAGGGTTATTTGTGAAACTGCAAGTAAAAGTAAATCCTTAGAATTCTGCGTTACCGTTGTTATCCTCAGTGTTTCCCTTAGCTTCATTGTTTACACATTAAATAGTTCGATTTTTCAGCGCACTACAATTTAATTTTTTATATAAGGGACACATTATGTCTAACAAAACTACTGGTATCGTAAAATGGTTTAACGAAGAGAAAGGCTTCGGTTTCATCACTCCAGAAAACGGCGGTGCTGACGTATTCGTTCACTTCCGTGCTATCACTTCAGACGGTTTCAAAACTCTGAAAGAAGGCCAACAGGTTTCTTTCGAAGTTGAACAAGGCCAAAAAGGCCCACAAGCTGCTAACGTAGTACCAGCTTAATTTTAATTGACCTAGTCAATTACTAAGATTTTGAAAACCAGCCCTAGTGGCTGGTTTTTTTATGCCTGCCATTAAATAGCTCAACCTGTGTTCCCCTAACAAGAAAAAGCCCTACCGAAGTAGAGCTCCTTTCAAACAACCGATTGAAAAATGCACTTTATGCAGAATTGCTTAGTGTTCTATTCACATTGATTATGCTGGCTGCTATTCACTTTACGCCAAACGCCCCACTGACCATCAGAACCTGGCTCGTTACCTTGTGTCCACCACTGGTTGTCCCACTCAGCCCCTTGCCACGTCACTCGTTGACACGGAGAAGAGTAAGTTTTACCCGCTTGCCATAGCGGAGATTGAGTCACCTCTGGAATTGGTGACTGCACGACTGAAACTTCTGCATTATCGGAAAGCTCACCATCACTAATTGTAAGAGAGAATCGATACGTCGTTTTAGCGTCAGTGTCAGCTAAACGAACGACCGTATTCGCTTCAGTTGGTGTCTCTAGTACCGCTAACGGGAATGTCGGCGCAATCTGTTGCCATTGGTAAACTAAGCTATCACCATCAGGGTCCGTTGATTTATCACCGCTTAACAATAAAGAGCCGGCGCCTTCCAATGTGTTTTTGTCGGTTGTTACAATCGCATTTGGCGCTTGGTTTGTCTCTGTCGGCTCCTGAATTAGGATCTGTTTTTCTTGTGTCGAGGCATCAAACGACCCCGAAACTACTGGCGAAGACCACTGTTCTGCACTGTTACTAAAGTACAAGCGGTAATCTTTAATTGTGCCGTTAACATTTCCATCCTGTCGTGGAAGGTAGTTAATCTGCGACAATTCAACACGACCACCTAAATCAATCACCATTTCATGAGGTGGATTCGCTAATGGAGATTCACTCCAACGACTATGCCAAAACGTTTTTGGATCACCATCAATCGCTTGAACAGCATAACGGGGATAGCGAGTCTCTTCACTTGACACCGACACTATGGACAACTGTTCTGTTGGCACATAAGCCCCTTGACTATCCACAAAGCTCAACTCTGCAGCAGATGCAAAGCTTTGATCTTTGATCTCTGAATCAGCGACGAGTCGGACATAACGGAAACCTTCACCTGTCTCATCAGGGGTCTGGTCCGCAACATTCAGTTGCCATTGGCGCTCATTGACCAATCGACCGCTAGGATCAGACTTCACTTGACTCGTCGTATCCTTTACAACTGCTTTTAATGTATGGCTGCCTGACTCCAGTTGTTCAGCATCGAGTGTTAACTGCATATTCTGACCAGAATCCACCACCTTGCCATCTAGCAGCCACGTAATATTCAAGCGATTAATCGGGATTGGCGTTGTCACTGAGAAAGATTGAATACCTTGCATATCAATACTCTGTTCAATTGGACTTACTGAGGCTAATGGCTTGATAGTCTCGTATATCTTCAAGATCAGCGCTTCGGTATTAACTGCATCAAACTCTCGGCTTGAACCTAGCGAACGCATTAATGAGTTTTTTGTCGGACGATATTTGCCTTCAGCGCAATACTGTGCACCTTCAAATATTCCAACTTCAGGATCATGTTCCATCCAGTGTGACCATTTGACATCGCTCGATTTCATAGTGACATTCTTGGCACTTGGTTCACGGTTTAAGTTACAGGTCCCATAGCTGTATTCATCGGCCAATTTGCCATACGTATGCCCAACCTCATGCAAAGCTAAACCAACTGCACTAAGACTGGTGGTCATTGTTGCTATGTTTTGATAACCCGCACCACCGTACTTATCGGTATTTGAGACGACTAAATAGATTTCATCGGCATCACTTGGAAGTACCGACTTAGCTTCATCAATCGATTGATAACGATCTTTTAGCAAAAGTAAGCGATCTGAAGCACTACGGAAATAGCTCTTAAAAGCACTGCCCTCTAACGGACTCCCGTTCTCTGCTACACCGGACAGTTGACTTGGTTTTTCAATTAACCACACATTAAAATAGTCGCGATAGTCGCGATAAGGTGTTTTTGAAAAAAAACCGTCCATCACTGAAGCCGCATCTTGGCGAAATTTTTCTTTTTCATCAGCTCGATAACCATCGCCCAATAAAACCACGTCGATTTTGTCTTGAGCAGAGCCATTATCAATAAGTTTATAGGCTGAAGTCATTGCACTGCGCACCATTGGCGAAGACATCGCTTTATGACCACTCAACAAAAGCTCCACTACACTTCCATTCTCATTTAAGGTATAAGCTCGAATTGACTCACCCTGATTTAAAATAGCCTGTTGAGCAGCACTTAATGTGATAAATCCGCGTTCAAACCACTGTGCTTGAGATGAGATAAACTCGCCTGTCTGTTCATCGAATTCTTCAAATTGGGTATACAGAGGGTTCTCAAGTTCAATAAGGCCAATACGCTCATACGTTGCCCCTATCACTTCAATAACGATTTGTTGAGATGTTTCTAATCCTAGCTCTAACGCAGTGTACGACACAGAAGAAACGTTTTCTGACACCGTCACTTGCAGTTCGTGTGGAACTTCTGTGTTAGAGAAAGCACTCGTTGACACCAAGCCTGAAAGCGAGATCGCCATGGCCAGTGTTTTAAGCCTATGCTTCATCATAATTTAATCCTTTCGATTTCAATTTTTCTTCCATCCAACTCAAATGAACGACGCGCCGCCAACCATCCTATTCATACTGAGGCGACGCTCTCATTCGAGCGATGCGATTATGTCGGGAGAAACGCTCTTCTCCCGACAGCACAACTACCAAGATTTACTCAGTAACTAACAGGCAGGACCTTGTATAGCCCATACTCCACTCGCATCAGGGCGTTCACCTTTTGTCCACCACTTAGCTTGATACTTAACCCCTTGATAAGTGACGACATCACCGCCTGTGTAAGCTCGTTCACTGGACCAAGCTAGACTCACATCGCTAACCAATTCCCAAGCTGCGCTAGTATCTGGTTGATTGTTGCGAGTCCAGTGTTTTGCTTTCCAAACCAAGCCGTTGAAACTGACGGTATTACCGCCAACGTAGGTTTGACTAGAAGACCACTGAGGATGGTTGTTCGCATTGGGATCATTGACATCACAGCTGCCTGTCATCGCTTTAACATTTATACGCGTCGTCGCCTGAGATTGAGCGCCATGAGGGTCAGCAACCACGACTGATACTGAATATGTTTGATCGCTTTGCACCTCAGGTAACGTTACTCTTATCGCACCTTGACCAGTCACTTGATAAGCTAAGCCTGAAGTATTCCAACGGTACGAAAGAGCATCTCCGTCTTGATCAAATGCCGAAGCTCTCACATCAACTGACTGCCCAGAATTGCCATTCACTGATACTGGCAAGGTTACGTTCGGGGTACTGTTTTCATTAAGGTTTGGGGTAGCAGAGATAGTCACCGTATCGGTTGTACTCGCTTTTCCATCAGAGACCGTCAGCATAAAGGTATAGCTTTCTGACTTAGCAGAATCAGGCAGGACCACTTCTGCAGTTGCTTCACGGTCAAATCGTATGGTCACAGGATCGCCCGCTACTTGCTGCCACTGATAACTTAGACTATCACCATCAATATCTGTTGAAGCCAAACCAGATAAAGTCACCGTCGAGCCTGAGTTAACCAATTGATCACCACCAGCGTTGGCAACGGGTGCCGTATTGCTGTCTGGTTGGGTTGGGTTCAAAGAGTCAGACTGAACAATAGAAACTTCTAATGGTTGCATTGGCTTACTGATTTGCAGTGTGCTAAGGACATTATTATCACAAATGATTTCCGCTTTAGTCGGGTCATCAGATTGTCTGATATTAATGTGTAGCTTGTTCATCAGATTGGCATCGAAACGGAACCCTGTTAGCTGATAGTTATCAGTGTCATGGTTTTGCCCATTATAAACTTTGACATAACAGCCTTGTGTATTCAGTTCATCCAACTGAGTTGGTTCATAGACAAAGCCATACGCACCATGAAGAGCTGGGAATAAATAACTATCGAGTTGCTGTGTTGGGTCGTAATACCCGACAAGCGTTGTCACTGGTACACCAAAATCACTAGGAACACGTGCAGGTAGATTACTGGACCCGTCATCTGGATTAGATTCAACCCAAGAGTAGTTGTCATTCACGTAGTATTTAGTGTCACCTCGACTCAAGCTTATGCTTTCACCATTAACATGAACGGTCACGCCGTAGCCTGAATATCGTGACACGCTGATCTGTTTACCTAGCGCCACTTCTTGTGCATTTGGTAAGTAAATATCCCTAATCCAACGACCATCATATGTTTGAACGCTGATAACATCATATTTGCTGATATAGTCTGAAAGAACCCGCCCTTGAGTGTCACCTTTTATCGTGTCGAGTTCACTTTGGCTTGCAATGCTCTTATATTCAACCAGCTCTGGCTGCACAAACTCTTCCATTTGCCTAGTGGTACTATTCCACTTTTTAAAACCTGACTCGGACGTTTCATCAAAAATAGCTTTATTCTCTAAAAACGTCTGTATGTCACTCAGCACGTATGGTGTATGGAGAGTGTATTTAGAAATGGGAGAGGATGGTTCCCCGCCTGCCATCGCATCCCGATTGAACTTGTAACCTTCAAAAGCAGGGATACCGATACCGTCGCTACAACAAACTTGATCCTCTCCTGTCTGCTTGTTCCACATAAAGTTGGCAATGAAACGTTGTTGAGATAGATCCCAGCCCCAAGCGGAATTGATATCCGTTGATGGCCTATGAGTAGAGCCATCTGTCCCTCCTGGATAATGGCCAATACCGAAGTTATGGCCGATCTCGTGACTCCATTCATTGCCTAGCGTTTTGGTTAAGGTAACCATTCCCGCACCGCCACTGCCCCCATGTACTACAACGCCATTTTGGTAGCGACCGACTGGTGTCACTGCTGTTAATTGGGCAGAGGTAAATGGGTGGCCTTTTCCTTTCGCACCAGAAGCGTTAATGCCGTAGTTAGCATTGTTAATGCCATGAGCAATAAGAACCTTAGAAATATACTCGCGCATGTCACCTCGGTGCCAAGTCCCCATACTTGGATCGTATTCCGTAAGTAACGCGCCTGTTGGTAACATTACTTCGTCAAGTTTCAATGGTTCATAAGGGTTGACGATCAGTTTGCTGACCGGGATTTTCTGAAAGTAGTCCTCGTGATATTTCGTATCCTTCATAAAATCGAAACGGTCTCTTGGAGCCGTTAACATGCCAAGGTCCATAGTGTTGATCATCAACTGATTAGGTGCACCAATCTCAAGATCTATTAGCTGACCAGTTCGTTCACCACTTGAAATTTCCAACGTCAAGCCAGGCTGAACCCAAGAGGCAGGTAGTGTCACTGACCACATATCGGTGGCATAAACAATACTATTGTCATGACCATCATGTGCGGGGAGTTGTTCTGGCGTAGTAAGGTTTAATTCGCCCAGCATATTGTTGTTCGCATCACGACCGATTACTGACACGCTATTGCCCTCGATTGGCATATCAGCCACGGGTTGAACCATTAACAAAGTGTCGCGCAATGCGGTCAAATGAGGGCGCGGGTCCCCCATCTTATTGTTGTGAGGCATGGTGATATTTTGCGCATAGCTAATCATAGCCTCAAAATCACCCTGCAAATCGTTTTCAATCGTTGTGGTATTAAATGCCACATTCTGTGCAGATGCGGCCATGCTTAATATTACGCTGCCCGCTAGCAAACTTACTTTGGTTTTCCTTTGTTTCATTTATTGCTCCTAGTTATTGATATTGCACAACTTTCCACTGCGTAGGTAAGAGCTATTAGTATTGATTGGATTTTGGGTATCAATGAGCGACGTACAACTGTCGTTTCGATGCAAAGACTGTTGGCTTATTTAACGACGATGTTGATTGTTGAGTCTTGGTAGGGATTGCTCAGCCCTGAAAAAAAGATATTGTTGCGCCAAAGGACGCTCTCTCCTCGCTTTGCTTCTACTCGAACAAAGTACTTTGCATCTTCATCTAGCTGATTGGTGTTGTACTCCAAAACATAGCGAGCTAAGAAACCCGTCTCGTAACTCGCTTTTGTTGTGGTGGTCGCGACAATTTTGGCCTCTCCACTCGAATTAAACTCTTCCAAAGCCACATTCACGGGAACCTCAACAAACTCAAGGTCAGGGCTACCTGGTTTAAGCCAACCTTGAATTGAAACTAGATTATTTTTCGGTTTCAGCTCTGTCGCTTTTTGCTCCGTAACTGAGACTTGCGAAGTCACGGTAACTTGCTTTGCGGCATCCGAACTATCACATCCTGTCATCACTAATAGCGGCAAGAAAAATACACACCGCTGGAGAATGGTGATCATGAAATTACTCCTGAAATGAGGTGGGAGAAATCTCTCCCACCAAACGGCTTAAGTGAACATTAACTTACGTTAGTGAAAATACCTGTTACAGAGCTGCTATTTCCGCTATACGGCACGGACGTCCCCATCGCTTGAGCAACGGTTGCCCAAATACGTTGTTGGTCCACCTGACGCCCTGCTGCCCAATGGTTTCGATCACCCTGAGATGTAATATTCAAGTATCGTCCTTGACCATCACCATTTTTAAGCAATCCAGAAGCGCCACCAACTAACAACATTGGCTGGTTATACTGGTGTTCAGGGGCACCATCTGACATTTCAGAAGTAATAACGACTAAGGTATGGTCCAGCAGCGAATCAGACGGTACATCCGGATCGGCATGACGAGAAAGCTCATCTAAGAACAGTTTCGCCTGACGCGCGTACCATTTACGGCTCTCTTTCCACTCTTGCTCACTCTTATAGCGGTGCGCTAAGTCATGTGGGTTGGCCCGCACACTCGCCTCTTTAATCACCACTTGGTCAGCAGAACGCCCTACCTGAACGGTTGCTACTCGTGAAACCCCACAACTCAATGCAGTGGCGACCACTTGATGGTGACTTGACTGAACCTGATTACGAAAATCTGCTGACATCATTGGATGATCCGGTGGCATAATTGGGCTACATTCCGCAGTAATCGGCAATGTTGCATCCATATCCGCGACAACTTGTTCCATTGAATCTAGGTGGGTATCTAACTTTTGACGCTCACGACCAGACAACTTTGAACGCAATGTTTGGATATCATCATTAATCGGGTCAAACAAATGAGTGCCATTATTATTTTGTGCTGTGCGCGCTGTTGCCCCGCTGTAGTTAGTACCAAAAATATTCTCGAACAATAGGTTCGGGTTTCCCTGCGGCGTGCGTTTATTATTACCATCCCAAGAGACATACCAGTTCACGCTATCTGTCGCATGAGGACCAGCAAATATAGCTCGCTGAGAAGGATCCGTTCCCGGCATCGTTCGCCCTAACAAGACATCGATAGAAGACTGACTTTTGTTTTTATCTCGCAGCACTTCTGTCCAACCGTTATGACCGGCATTACCCTGTCCTAGGATGATGCCTTGTAGGTATAGAGAACGATTTTTGTAGGCTGCCAGCTCACTACTCACTTCATTTAGGGTGAAGTTAGTCGTATCGTCAGCTCCTTGTTGTGCCGTTTGAGGAAACCACAACCCTTGGTTAAATTGACCTCGAAAGCTATCTGTAGCAAAGCCATCTGGAACAACAAAGAACACCACCTTAGTTTTGGCCTTACCTGTTGTTCCTGCATGAGCGATTCTCGTCAACCCTGGTAGCGACATTGGAGCCAATACACCAGCACCTGCCGCTGCTTTTAAAAAACGTCTACGACTTTTAAGAAAAGACATTAGTCAGTCTCCTTTTTAAATTTAAACATTTGCGATGTTGCTAGGGTTTCCAGCATTTCTGTAATGGAGCCACTCTTCTCAAGTTGCTTCGTCATGTCTTGGATACCAGCTGTCGAATTCACATCCGCTTCTTGGCCCATGGCATAACGGAAGTAACTATCCGCTAAACACTGCAATACTGTCGCGTTGGTAGGGAAATGCGCTGAAATATCACGTACATCGTTAAATTGAAGCAGCACATGTGCGCCTGAGTTATCCACTAATGGACCTGAAGCATCGATAGGTAACGTCACGCTCGGCTCGTTATAAGCAGACTCGGTTTCGCGCCATTGGCCTGTTTGGCTGTAGTTCTCCATCGAAGCACCCGTGTCATTCATAAACTCATGACACTGCCAACACTGTCCAGCGGAGGCGTCTTGACCATTGATAGTGTCCCAGCGCTCACGCGTAGTGATTGGGGTATCTGGCAACTCAATCGAATCTGGATCTACATCAACAGGAACACCAATCGTGCGACACATCAGGTTCTGACGAATCATCAAACCACGCTTGACTAGTGAAGTCGCAGCGTAATCGGAGTTCACAACTTGTGTTAAGCCATGTTGAAGCAATCCACCACGCTGACCGCTTTCTACTTTTTGGAACTCCTCACCCGTCACTCCGCTGATCCCGTAGTGCTTAGCCAACGTTCCGTTTACAAAGGTAAAGCTTGGGTTGAATAGCTCAGCTACTGTGCCTTCACCTTCCGTTAAGAAGTAACGAATAAACTCAGCTTGTTCCTCAACCATCGCATTCACAACATCGTTGGTCAGACCCGGTTTTTCCGGTAGCTCTTGAACTTGGGTATGAATGTAGTAACCAATAAAGTCAGTAAAGCGCTCTATCCCTTTCGCGCTGGTCAACATGCTCGCGACTTCAGCAGCCACTTGCTCATTCGTTTCTAATTGGCCACTCTCAGCCTTCGCCAACAAAGACGCACTTGGGGTCGTACCTAGGAAACTGTACGAAAGCGCAGTTGCGACTTCGTATTGACTCAACTCGTAGACGTCCGCTTTTTCAGTTAAAGTCCCCAATTCCGAACGGTAGAGGAAGTTAGGTGATAGAACCATCGCAGCGACTAGGTCTCTTGCACCATACTGGTTAATAAAACCGTTGAAGCGAGACTGTTCATCACTTGTCAGTGGTCGACGGTAGATTTTCTTACCTAGGTCAGCAACAAACTGAGCCTTATTGACGCTCTCGCTGTAACCGATCTTCGCAAGATCCAAGCGTGCTGCAATATCGACAGCCATCGAGTGATACTGCTTCATGTCCTCCGCAAGAATGACACCTTGGTTAGACTGACCGGCAAATTTGAACTCACGTTCGTATTTGTCTTTCGGCAGTTTCTGCTTATCCACTGTTAGACCAAATAGATCTTGGATTGTGTTCGCATACTCGTAGCTTGTTAGGAGTCTAACTTGTCGATCACCATATGATTCCGTTTGTTCTAAGTAGTCGCTCCATACTTCATCAAATAGGTAATCAGCAATTTCTTTAGCACACGTCAAATCACAGTGACCCGCAACTGGCATCGACATGATTTTGTCAAGCAGTGCCTGATAACCCGCATTGTTCCATGCATTAGCTTTATTGGCGTTGTCGAAAAACTCCGTTGAGTGACAGGCATTACAATTCTGCGCCATTAAATCACCACCTGAGCTGTACTCAATAAACTCTACATCTAGGTTATGCTCTAAGCTGGATTCATTGATCTCTACGTTTAGTTTTGATGGCTGTGGGAAATAGTTCTTTAGGTAAGGGAAACGTACCTCATAACCACCGTAATCAAGCGTCTCTTCTAAAGATTCTCCCCATGCTAATTCGCGCTCATAGGTTTTATTCAGCGTCTTGTCTTCGAACGTCACAACCAAGCTTGACTCTGTCGCATTTACTGGACGAGCTGGCGCAGTAAACTTCACCACACCTTCCAAATCCTTAGGCTTCTCAATGTATTTGAGTGCGACTGTGGATGTAGGACGACTATTTGAAATGGTAATGGTATGGAAGCGTTGTTCTGGAATATATTCCCCCACATCATTCAAACGAACTTGATAAGTACCATTTTCCAGACCATCAATGTTCATCGAAGGCGCATTCCACGCAACATGGAACTTACTTTCATGACCATTAGGATGAATCAGAGCGCCACTGACCAACTCATCACTTAGACTGCTATCCGGTGCTTCAGTAGTGGTGAAGGTGATCTGTTTCTGATTCGCTCCTATTGCATCATAAGAGACGCGGTAAATTACGCTTGCTTTATCGTCTGATACCAGCATTGAGCCATCATCTAGTTCTAGGAACTCGACTGGACGACCAATACATGCATCCGTTAAACAGGCGTAAGATTCGACCGCTTGACGATCTTTCATCCAACCCGTCACCAATGGGCGTTCATGAATCACATCAGTACCATTTTGAATGGTCACCATGCGAAGCTCTAACCCTGGGTGTTCTGGTTTACTGTTACCGTGAGTTGCATAAACAAGGTGCTGGATATTGTCTGACTGCGAATAAGCATTCCAGAACTTAACCCCTAAAGGAGCACTGTTGGTGAACACATCAAACTCTGCGCCGGCATAGTCTGTTGGTTTAACCACGTCATAATCGATCTGAGGCAAAATTGCTTTTGGCGGGATGATTGGGTAGCCATCACTGCCTTCACCACCAAGTAGTAGGTCTTGCCAGTTCGCCATCTCATGATCTGTCAGGCCGCGCGTGTCTTTACCGAAGAAAATTGGCGCACCAAAGTTTTGATTACCTGGGTTTGAGATACGGTTAATCTCATCCGGGTTATCAAACTGTTGGCGGTTGTTATCACTAAACCAGATCTCGCCCGTTTTCGGGTGCCAGTCAAAGCCCACAGAGTTACGGATACCATTCGCTTGGATTTCATACTCACCCGTTTCCAAGTCAATCGCAAAGATTGTTCCGTAAAGCTCTTCTTCTGGTGTGGTACAAATGTTACATGGTAGGCCAGCAGCGGTATAAAGCTTCTTGTCCGTCGGATCGACAGTATTGAACTTCAATGGATGTTTTTGGTGCTGCATCCGAGTCCACCACTGCGTTGTTGGGATCGGCGTTTTAGTACCGTCAGCAGGATAAGTGAAAATCTTTTCAGCCACAGGGCGTGACTTAAAGGTCTCATTGATGTTCTCAATCTTGTATAAAGCACCTACTGTGCTGTAGTAGAGATTACCATCACGATACGCGACACCATGAGGCTCTTCACCTTCCGCCACGACATAAGTACCGATCGGCTGTTTCGTTTGAGGATCAAGCTGAACCGCGTAAATCGTTCCACCCAAAGGCTCGCTATCCAACATAATTGAAGAGGAGCCAACGAAGATCATGTTCTCTCCCATTGCCATTGAGCGAGGTTGATAGATCCCTTCTAGATAGGTTTCAACTTTCACCCCACCTAATGGGAAAAGCGCTTCAGTCGCAATTGGGGCACGATAGAGCGCATCGATATCAATTTGTCGCTCTTCGGTTTTAGAGAAGTTGACCACCCAAGGTGAAAAACGCGCAACGTAACCGCTAAAGCCATCAAGGTTTAATTGATACAAACAATCTTCACCTAACCCATCGATATTGACGGTTTCACCCCATGTCCCTTCAATTTGAGTGGTAGTACCGTCTGTTGGACAATAAAGAGAGCCAGTCAAAACTTGGTCTTGTAGCTCAGCGGGAGGATTTAAAAGGTCTTTGTGGTCAAAGCTTGGGAAAGTGATAGCCAAACGATTGCCTTCAAATGCTTGCTCAACATTTAATGCGACATTTTCTGAACGTGTTTGGGCTCCTTTATCATCGGTAGCAACGGCGAAAAGTTGGTAGTCTCCTTCACTTAGCCCTTGGTGATTAAGTGTAAATGGAGCCTGACTTGAAGTTCCCGCTAAAATAGCATCAATGTAATACTCTACCTTCGCGACTTGGCCATCTTCATCTGTCGCATTAGCACTGAGTTCAAAACCTGTATTCGCCACCACCTCTGGTACTTGCATCGAGACAGATGGTGTTTTGTTTGATTCAACAGCGCATGCGCCTTCTAATTGCCAGGCGTCTGTCCAATAGTCACTGCCATTCCACGCAACACCTGGTTCATAAGGCGCTTGACCACACCAACCAAACTGTTTACATAGATAGACCGACCCATTGTTCTGAACTTTGTCACCAAAGGCATAATTACCACCATTCTGGTACTGAGGCACATCACAGCTTCCACCTGAGCTCTCTCCACCAGACAAGGATTTCGCATTGATATTGATCTCTGATGTGCGTGTTGTATTGCCCGCAGCATCAATCGCTTCAGCTACGATAGCCGTTCTACCTTCTTGGGCGATAACAACAGCGGAATATGGCGCACTTTTCTTTGTCGCAAATAACTCACCATTGGCATAGAAACGCACCTCAGTTAAGTCACCGTCTACATCGGAGGCCTGGGCAGCCACCACGATTGATTCGCCAGATAGAGTGTTTACATGAGACTGTGGAGAAACAATGCTGATGACAGGGGGTGTCGATTCAACAGCTGGAGCCGTGACCTTAAATGCTTGAGGTGGAGATTCCGTTCGGTTCCCTGCGATATCATAAGCCGCAGTATGGAATGAATAGAGACCTTCATTTACAGGAGTAAATTGGAAATTGAATGGTGGTTGTGTTTTTGTCGCTAGCTTTTGTCCATCCACATAGAATTCAACACCAGCGAGGTCATTATCTACATCACTAGCATCAGCAATGACATTCAAAGAGTCGCCTAATTGCAGCTCAACTTGACCCGTTGGTTGGCTAATGCCAATTTCAGGAGCAGTGCCTTTGCTTGGTTCCACAGTAACCGTTCGAGTAACACTTTGCGTGATATTCCCTTTCGAGTCGTATGCTTTCACATAAACAGAGTGTGTACCAACTCCTAGATCGGAAAGATTAAACTCGTATGGTGACGCTTTATCATCCGAGATCTGGCGTTCATTGACGAAGAACTTAACGCCTTCCAAATCACCATCAACATCAGAAGCCTGTGCTGTTAAAGTTACAGACTGGCCTTCTACGATCGAGATATTTGAACTAGGGCGAGATAGCGTAACGCTAGGCGCATTGTTGGGCTCGACCACATTGTCATCACCCGTAAAACGAAACGAAGCCTCAATCAGCGTGCTGTCCAAGGTTCCGCTATAGCCAAATGTCATCGAGACTGACTCACCAGGCTTAAGCAAACGAGATGCACCGTTGTATGACGCAAATACCAACGTATTGGTGAACATGTCGCGATTCGCCTGTGAGGATTTCAGAGTCACACTAGCCCCGCTGACTCCCCATGGTGCGCTATGCATAGGCGATGGGGTATCAAAACGAAACTCGTTCTGATGTAATTCAATAGCACTACTTCCGTTGTTTTTGAGAGTAATCTGATAATTATTCCAATGGGATGAAGGTGACGCCGGTTGAACCAACTCCCCCACCATTCCGCCATTTAAATTCACACTAGCGACAACATCTGCCGCTAGAATTGACATAGGCAGTGTTAATAGAACACGGTTTTTCAACATTTTTCTCCTAGTTTACATTTAGTTTTTATTTTTTGGACAACAATAATCTCAG
Source organism: Vibrio orientalis CIP 102891 = ATCC 33934 (assembly GCF_000176235.1). Classification (NCBI taxonomy): domain Bacteria; kingdom Pseudomonadati; phylum Pseudomonadota; class Gammaproteobacteria; order Vibrionales; family Vibrionaceae; genus Vibrio; species Vibrio orientalis. The sequence continues at coordinate 1,328,496 of NZ_ACZV01000004.1, forward strand.
AGGCGACATTGCCTTATTTATTTAGTATTTCTAATTAGCAATGAGATTAAATTAAAAAACAGTTCAATATAAAAATTACATACAGATATAGATAACCCTGACCACTGGACTATGTTATGGACAAGATACTTTCAAACTTTTTATTTAGAATAAAATATTAAAAATAAACCTTACAATAAACATGGATAAGGTATGTTTAATATTTCATCGGAACACATGGTTGATTAATGGAGATAAGTTAGCCAGCAATGCGGTGCTTATTGGTGGCGTGTTGCTCCTCCATTGGTTCTGATAGACTCCCACTACCTCTCTGTAACACAAGGGGCAACAGTGTCTTTTTGCCGTAAAGTGAGCTTTGGGTGTTTGTTGGAATGCATGCTGATGCTTTCTACAAACAATGGTCACAGGTGTTCTGCTATTAATATATTCGACTTGATGGTAATCATACTTCTCTCCCCATAACCTAGTCGCTTTTAATATAAATCTTTTAGTATTACCTTTAGGAATTGGCATATTACCCTTTAAATATTACTGGAATGATTTATATCAAGGATATTACAAATACTTCCAACGATACACAGTAAAATTCCCACATTTCGTAGGAATTCAATCCCACCAAATGTAGGAATATTCCTGTAAATCAACTTCAATTATATAAGTCAAATAATTAATATTTCTTGATGATAAAACCATTGAAATATAGAGTAAATACTCTTTAAAATCATTAATTAGAATGGTTATCTTCGACCATAAGAATATTTGTGTTTTTATATTGCGGTAATTAGCGAGCCTCATGGTCAAACATACCCATTCCTAGCTCAAGGGTAAAATAGTTAAAGTGGTATTTATTATCGATGGGGCTGATGAAGGGTTAGCTTAAAGATAATGGTATGCTTAGTTGAGATTGCTAACCTCTAGCTATGATCATAATTGTTACTAGATTAAAGAAAGGGCTGAACGTTCCCACGTTCAGCCTTATGATTTTAAGCGAGTGTCTGTTGAGTATGAACGAAGTGCTACTTATGCTGCGCTCTTCTAATCACTGATTAGCGAGAATTTCACCTACCACATCAAATCATCGGGTACGACAAAGTCTGCGTATGGGTCATCTTCTGCTGGGATATCTTCCGCCGGGGCATTTTGTTCAATGATGGCACTCTCATCACGCATCGCAATCTTATTCGCTACGCTGCTTGGGATAACTACATAAGTTTCATCAGTACGCGCAATAGAAAGAATACCTTTTGCTAACTGGTCACGAATCAGCTGCTCAACATACAGTGATTTAACAAGCGTCCCATCAGTGAAGTTGTACTTAATGTCACCATCTTTCTGATCGATCTTATTCATTTCGATCAGCTGTTTGATTTGCGCTTTGATCTCTTTCGATAGACGCTGCTCTTTTTGCTCTTCGCTGAGCGCTTTATCACGCTCTTGCTGCTGGCGTTTACTCTCTTCAACCGCCGCTTTTACTTCACGTGCTTGCACACGAGATTTCTTCGAGCCTTTTTTAGCTTTCTTTAATTTTTTCTCGTTTACCAAGCCCGCTTTCAGCATTTGCTCTTGAAGTGTCAGTTTTGCCATCATAGTTCCAAACGTAATCAATTTGCCCTCATTTTAACGCTTCAAACCTAGCAAATAAAGGCTATAAATAAGATAAAGTCATCAACAAAATTGCATAGAAAATCATCCCAAATCAAGCCACCAAAACCTTGTCGTGACGACAAATCTATTTTGTTAGACTCTGCTGTCTTTTTATCCGTTAATGCGCTCGACGCGGAAGCTTAGAGAGCCAAATTCAGACCCGTGTCAGGTATGACTCAGCTCCACTGGGTCATGTATTTCTCTCCCTATCTTTGTGAGATTTGAAGTGGAAAACAATTCCAAACTTGATCGTGTTCGTGCTGATTACAATGTTCATTACTGGAGCCAAGGCTTTTACGGTATCGATAACCAAGGTGAAGTATATGTGTCACCTCGTAACGATAACGCGCACCAGGTTCCTCTGAGCAATATCGTCTCTAAGCTAGAACAAAAACAGCTTAATTTACCGGTACTGGTTCGCTTCCCACAAATCCTGCACCAACGCGTGCACGGTATTTGCCAAGCGTTCAACCAAGCGATTGAAGAATACCAATACCAAAACAACTACCTGCTGGTGTACCCAATTAAAGTAAACCAACAAAAAGAAGTAGTTGATGAAATTCTAGAAAGCCAAGCGCAGCTAGAAACAAAACAGCTAGGCCTAGAAGCCGGCAGCAAGCCTGAATTACTCGCAGTACTGGCACTAGCGCAAAAAGCGAGTTCTGTGATTGTATGTAACGGCTACAAAGACCGTGAATACGTACGTCTTGCGCTAATCGGTGAAAAGCTAGGTCATAAAGTATTTATCGTACTAGAGAAGCTTTCTGAGCTTGATCTGGTATTAAAAGAAGCGAAAAGCTTGGGCGTGAAACCTCGTCTAGGTATCCGTATTCGCCTTGCATCACAAGGTGCGGGTAAATGGCAATCAAGCGGCGGTGAAAAATCCAAGTTTGGTTTATCAGCGTCGCAGGTTCTCACTGTTATCGAGCGCCTCAAGCAAGAAGAGCAGCTAGACGCAATGCAGCTAGTGCACTTCCACCTTGGTTCACAGATGGCGAACATTCGTGACATCCGTAATGGGGTCAACGAGTCAGCGCGTTTCTACTGTGAGCTACGTGAAATGGGCGCGGACATTAAGTACTTCGATATCGGTGGTGGCCTTGCGGTCGACTATGACGGTACACGTAGCCAATCTTCAAACTCTATGAACTATGGTTTGATTGAGTACGCGCGCAATATTGTCAGCACTGTCGGCGATGTTTGCCAACAATACGAGCAACCTGTTCCTGTGATTATCTCAGAATCAGGTCGTTCATTGACGGCGCACCACGCTGTCTTGATCACTAACGTGATTGGTACTGAAGCCTACCACCCAGAAGCGGTGGTTGAGCCAAGTGCTGAAGACCCAACGCTACTACAAAACATGTGGCGCAACTGGGAGAATTTGCAAGACGGCAGTGATGCTCGTGCACTAATTGAGATTTACAACGATACACAAAGCGATTTGGCAGAAGTGCACTCACAGTTTGCAACCGGGGTATTAAACCTGCAGCAACGCGCGTGGGCTGAGCAGCTTTCTCTGCGAATTTACTTCGAACTAAGCCGCCAAATGAGCAACAAGAACCGTTTCCACCGTCCTATTTTGGATGAGTTGAACGAGCGACTAGCGGACAAGTTCTTTGTGAACTTCTCGCTATTCCAGTCACTACCAGATGCTTGGGGTATTGATCAGGTGTTCCCTGTACTACCGCTATCTGGCTTGGAAGAAGTCGAAGATCGTCGTGCTGTCATGCTCGATATTACTTGTGACTCAGACGGTGCAATTGAGCAGTATGTGGAAGGTCAAGGTATCGAAACAACGCTGCCAGTGCCTGCGTGGAATAAAGACAAACCATACCTAATGGGTTTCTTCCTCGTTGGCGCATACCAAGAGATCCTTGGTGATATGCATAACTTATTTGGTGATACGCACAGTGCAGTTGTCACTGTTGATGAAAATGGCGAAGCGATCATTGAACGCGTCGATGAAGGTGATAGCGTGGAAGATATGATGCGCTACGTACACATCGACGTCGATAAGATTCGCAGCAACTATCGTGAACTGGTCGCTGAGCGCGTCGCTTCTAGCGAACAGCAAACTGTACTACAAGAACTAGAAGGTGGCCTAACGGGTTACACCTACTTAGAGGATTTCTAAATGAATGATTTGTTTACAAAGACTGATTATTCGCTTTACTCGAATTCAATGAGTTTTATGCGCAGACCCTATCTGCGCAACCCTGTCTCAGCAGACGCTGACCTAGTGGTACTTGGTGTACCACTCGATATGGCCACATCCGGCAGACCAGGCGCACGAATGGGCCCAGACGCGATTCGCCGTGCGTCAGTAAACCTTGCATGGGAAGGCAAGAAATTCCCATGGGATTTCAATGTCTTTGACCGCGCAAAAGTCATTGATGCTGGTGACTTGGTATTTGATTGTGGTGACGCTGAAGACTTTACCTACCGACTAGAAGCTGCAACAAGCGAGATTCTAAAAAGTGGTAAAACCATGCTGGCTTTGGGTGGTGATCATTTCATTACTCTGCCAATTCTGCGCGCATACGCGAAGCACCATGGTGAAATGGCATTGATTCACTTCGATGCCCACACTGACACCTATGCTAACGGCAGTAACTACGATCACGGCACCATGTTCTATCATGCGCCAAATGAAGGTCTAATTTCTGCAAAGCACTCGGTACAGATCGGCATTCGTACTGAGTATGAGAAAGACGAACATGGTTTTAACGTGATTAATGCCATGGAAGCGAACGATCTTTCAGCGGAAAGCATCGTTGCACGTATCCGTGACATTATCGGTGACAAGCCAGTTTATGTGACGTTTGATATCGACTGTCTTGATCCAGCATTCGCGCCAGGAACAGGCACGCCAGTTTGCGGCGGATTGAACTCAGACAAAGTTCTGAAGATTCTGCGCGGACTTGCGGGTGTAAATATTGTTGGTATGGACGTTGTGGAAGTATCACCCCCATACGACCACAGCGACCTTACCGCCCTAGCAGGGGCAACTGTGGCACTTGAACTCATGTACGCATGGGCATCAAACCGCAGCAATGACTAACTAAATAGCCATTCAAAAGCAAAGCTGACCTAAATTTAGGTCAGCTTTTTTTGTTGTTAGAATAACAAGTTACGAGACTTCGAGAATGATCTTCTCTAACTTATCTAAGCCCTCATTGAGCACTTCTGGCTCAATCGTGAGCGGTGGTAAAAGTCGAATCACATTGGCTTTCACGCCACAAGAGAGCAGAATCAAACCATTCTCTTGAGCCTTGCTGATCACAGCTTTGGTCAACTCTTGTAATGGTGCCCCTGAATCTGGGTCCGTAAACTCAATGGCCATCATTGCGCCGATAGTGCGAATCTCACCAATCGCAGGCAGTGACTGTTGCAACTTGCTCATGCGCGCATTCACCACTTCTCCGATACCCACGGCTTTGGCACAAAGGTTTTCTTCTTCAATGATTTTCAACACTTCAAGACCCGCTACACACCCAAGTGGTGAACCCGCATAAGTCCCACCTAAGCCCCCTGGCAAGGCCGAATCCATCACTTCAGCTTTACCTACCACAGCAGAGATAGGAAAACCACCAGCAATCCCTTTCGCCATGGTCATCATGTCAGGTTCGATATCTAGATATTCAGTCGCAAACATTTTACCCGTGCGTGCAAAACCAGTTTGAATTTCATCAGCAATCAACATAATTCCGTGCTTATCACACACTTCTCTTAGCCCTTGAGCAAACGCTTTTGGGGCTTGATAGAATCCCCCTTCACCTTGCACTGGCTCAAAAATGATTGCCGCGACACGCGACGCTTCAATATCACACGCAAACAAGTCATCTAACGCCTGTAAGCTTTGTTCAACGCTAACCCCATGAAAAGCATTTGGGTATGGCGCGTGAAAAATCTCATTTGGGAACGGCCCGAATCCTGCCTTATACGGTGCCACTTTCCCTGTCAGCCCCATGGTCATATTAGTACGTCCGTGGAAACCACCTTTAAACGCGATTACACCACTACGCCCGGTATGTGCACGTGCAACCTTCACCGCGTTCTCTACCGCTTCAGCACCTGTGGTCAAGAAGATTGCTTTTTTCTCCGAGCGTCCTGGCGCCAACTGTGTCAGCTTCTCAGCCAACTCAACGAATGAAGCATAAGGTGTCACCATGGCACAAGTATGCGAAAAATTATCCAACTGCGCTTTGACCGCTTCACTGATACGCTTGTTCGAGTGACCTGTGTTCGTTACCGCAATGCCCGCGGCAAAATCGATGTACTTGTTGCCTTCAATATCCCATACGTGAGCGTTATCTGCTTTTTCAACGTAGAGCGGATATAACGCGCCCATTCCCTGCGCAATAACCTGACTTCTTCTTTGGTGTAGTTGTTGGTTTGTCATTGTTTCATCCTTAAATTAGTTGCCGCCAAAGCAGAGATATTTCACGTCCAAGTATTCATCAATACCTTGTTTTGCCCCTTCACGTCCGATACCCGACTGTTTAACCCCACCGAAAGGAGCCACTTCAGTTGAGATCATGCCTTCGTTGATGCCAACCATGCCGTACTCTAACGCTTCTGCTATCTTCCAAACACGGTGGATATTCTGACTATAGAAGTAAGAGGCCAAGCCATAGATGGTGTCATTTGCCATCTCAATCAGCTGCTCATCATCATTGAAAGCAATCACCGGCGCGACTGGACCAAAAATCTCTTGAGAGACAATGTCCATATCGTGAGTCACCCCTTTGAGCACTACTGGCTGCATGAATAAGCCGTCTAACCTTTGCAATTCAGATACGGGTTGTGCCCCTTGCTCAATTGCGCGGTCAATTAGCGATTGAATATTCTGTTTCGCAGCAGCGCTGATCACTGGGCCAATGTTTACACCTTCTTCAAGACCGTTTCCGACCTTTAACTGTTGAACCGCGGCATCAAACTTAGTCACGAACTCGTCATACACTTTGCTGTGAACATAAAAGCGATTGGCACACACACAGGTTTGGCCAGCATTACGAAATTTGGACGCCATAGCGCCAACCACTGCGGCATCAATATCTGCATCTTCAAACACAATAAATGGTGCGTTACCACCCAGTTCCATTGAGGTACGTTTAATGTCATGGGCACTTTGCTGCATGAGCACACTGCCCACTTGAGTCGAGCCAGTAAAAGAGAGTTTTCGAATCAGAGGATGTGAGGTAAAGATCCCGCCCACCAGCGGAGCACTCTCCCCCAGTACTACTTGAAGCACTTGGCGAGGAATCCCTGCTTGATAGGCCAATTCCGCTACAGCAAACGCAGATAACGGCGTAAGCTCTGCAGGTTTAACAATAAAACTGCACCCTGCTGCAAGAGCTGGCGCCGCCTTGCGAGTAATCATTGCTATAGGAAAATTCCAAGGCGTAATCGCACACGCGACTCCAACGGGTTGTTTGATCGTTACTAAACGTTTGTCACCACTCGGCGCTGGAATAGTCTCACCGTAGGTACGCTTAGCTTCTTCCGCAAACCACTCGATAAAGCTGGCACCATATAGCACCTCACCTTGCGCTTCAGCCAATGGTTTACCTTGCTCTAGCGTCATTAATCGGCCAAGGTCTTCTTTGTTTTCGATCAGCAATTGATACCAGCGATTTAGCATGCTAGCACGACTTTTCGCAGGTAGTGCCGCCCACGCTTTTTGTGCGACATTCGCTTGTTCTATTCCATCAAGGATTGCTTGCTCAGAGGAAATAGGCGCATAGCCTAACACTTCTCCTGTTGCAGGGTTGGTCACTTGAATAGCTTGCTCTTTGTTCGACACCATAAACGAAACAAGGCTTTGATTTTTAATATGTTGCATGGTGATTCCTTTTTGACAGCAATGGCATCACCCACTTAAGGATGATGATTAATTTGGTTTATGCAGGGATTTGCTGGGTAATACAGTGAATATTCCCGCCCCCTAAAAGCACTTCTCGCGATGGGATGCCGATAATTTGGTACTCTGGCATTGCCTCATTGAGTATTGCCATCGCTTCGGCATCCGTTTTCTCGTCCAACAAGGGCAAGAAAACATGCTCATTCACGATAAGAAAGTTAGCGTATGATGCGCTTAAACGTTCTCCAGCATGGCGGTTCATCCCCTTACTGATATCGATCCCGCTTGCCTCACCTTCACTGTAGTGCAGCGGTCCAGGCAGAGGTAATCGAATCACTTCTATTGATCGCCCTTTCGCATCCTTGTGCGCCTTAAGCACCTTCTCAGCTTCTCTCGATAAGGCGTACTGCGGATCGCTTGGGTCATCCGTCCAGCTCAACACAACTTTTCCGGGCGCGATGACATGCATCAGGTTGTCGACATGGCCATCGGTTTCATCATTAAACAAACCTTTCGGCAGCCAGATCACTTTCTCGATACTCAGGTATTCGCGCAGATTTTTTTCTATCTCCGCTTTGGACAGCTGAGGATTGCGACCTGGACTAAGTAAACACTCTTCTGTGGTATACAGTGTCCCTTCACCATCGGTATGAATTGCGCCCCCTTCAAGCACAAATGGCGCGCGGTAATGGTCAATACCAATAATGTCGCACACTGAACTCGCCACTAAGTCATCTTGCTGCCAATTTTCATAGAGACCGTTATAGGCACCGCCCCAGGCATTAAACGTCCAACTAATACCTCGACGCTCACCCGCTTTATTTACCACCACGGTCGGACCGATATCACGCATCCAAGCGTCGTTATATGGGATTTCCACTAAACGAATCTCGCAATGAAGCACTTGGCGAGCGTGGTCAAACTGCTTGCTGCTAACGGCCACACACACCTTGGTCACGTCTGCAATCGCATTGGCAATTCGAGCAAAAGTTTGCTGAGCAGGAAGCGCGCTGTCACGCCAATTATCTCGGCGTTCAGGCCAAGCCAACCAAACTTGACTCACGGGCTGGAATTCAGCCGGAAAGTAGAAACCATCCTGGGCAGGTGTAGTAGATAACTGCATACTTTCCCCCTTTTAAACCGCCAACTTTCCAACACTGCCATATAGGTCAGGACGACGATCTCGGAACAAGCCCCATGAGTGACGTGCTTTCGCCGTCTCAGCTAGGTCAATTTTTGCGTAGATAATCGCTTCACCTTCACGTGGTGCTTCAGCAAGTTTGCCGCCAGTATGATCGGTAATAAATGATGAGCCGTAGAAGGTCGTTTCAATTCCATCATCCACTTCTGTACCGACACGGTTTGACGCAATGACTGGCACTAAATTCGCGGCTGAATGACCCTGCATAGTACGCTGCCAATGGTCACGAGAATCCAACGTTGGATCTTGTGGTTCGCTACCAATCGCCGTTGGGTAAAAAATCGCTTCAGCACCATGAAGCGCCAAGCTTCGAGCCAATTCAGGGAACCACTGATCCCAACAAATACCTGCGCCGAACTTGCCAAACTGGGTCTGCCACACTTTGAAGCCTGTATCACCAGGGCTAAAGTAGTACTTTTCACTGTAGCCAGGGCCATCCGGAATATGTGATTTGCGATAGTTGTCCAACACAGTACCGTCAGCATCAATCATCACCAACGAGTTAAAGAAGGTATTGCCTGCTTTCTCAAAGTAGCTCACTGGGATAACCACACCAAGCTCTTTCGCTAACGCACTCATCTCTTTGATCAAACGGCAATTTTCTGTCTCTTCTGCCAGTTCAAAATACTTCGCTTCCTGCTTTTTACAGAAGTAAGGTGCAGCGAATAGCTCTTGAGGAAGTATGACGTTTGCACCATTTTCAGCCGCTTCGCGAATCGCTTGTTTCGCTTTGTTAAGGTTGTCTTCCAAGTCCCAGCTCTTAGTTAATTGGAGAGCGGCAAATGTGACTACTTTACTCATTGGGATGTTCCTTATCTTTAATGGGCTAGATTGCCAGTTTGTCTCTTAAGTTATAGTAAGCCGCGCCGATTGCCGTAAACGGGATCTGGAAGTGGCGACCACCTGGAAATGAATAATGTTTGAGTGTCGCAAAGGCATCAAAACGCTCTGCGTGACCCGTCAATGCTTCAGCTAGCAATTTACCTGCGAGGTGGGTACAAGTGACGCCATGACCGCTGTAGCCTTGTAGGTAATAGATGTTATCAGCGAACGCTCCAAACTGCGGCATACGCGAATAAGTCAGTAAGAAGTTGCCCGTCCATGTGTAATCAATATTGATGCCTTTCAACTGCGGGAATACAGTTTCCAACTTAGGACGAATCAAAGCTTCAACATTTTGTGGGTCACGAGCCCCATAGACGACTCCACCACCAAACAATAAACGCTTATCAGCACTTAATCGGAAGTAATCAAGTAGGTAGTTACAATCCTCAACGCAGTAGTCACTTGGAAGAATGTGCTGGAGTTGTTCATCGGTCAGGGGCTCGGTTGCGACGACTTGAGTACCACATGGAATCGCTTTATTACTGATGTTAGAGGCCAGCCCTCCTAGGTAAGCATTGCCAGCCAGCACCATATATTTGCACTTCACGCTGCCTTTCTCTGTCTTCGCAACTGGGTTGATCCCTTTTTGAATATCCGTCACGGCTGACTGCTCAAAAATTTGTCCCCCTAAGGACATAAAGGCAGCCGCTTCACCCAGTGCAAGTTTAAGCGGATGGATATGACCACCACGCATATCAAGAAGGCCGCCTGTGTACACTTTTGTCCCAACCGCTTGCTCTACTTCATTAGCATCGAGTATTGTCAGTTGATCGTTGCCGTAGCGTTCCCAGTTTTTCTTGTGTTCTTCTAGGCCTTTAAGCTGCTTGTTATTCAGAGCGGTGAATAGACCGCCTTGTTTAAAGTCGCAATGGATGTCGTATTTGTCGATCAAGCCACGAATGATGTCACCACCTTCAAAGATCATGTCACAGAGAGCTTTCGCTTGGTTTTGGCTATAACGACTCTCAATCACATCAACATCTCGGCTGTAGCTATTAACGATTTGACCGCCATTACGACCCGTCGCTCCAAAACCGACTTTGGCACTTTCTAATACCACGACCTTAAACCCTTTCTCTGCTAGGTGCAGCGCGGAAGACAACCCAGAGAAACCCGCACCAACTACGCACACATCACATTCAATATTGTCTTGAAGCTGCGGGTAATCAGGCATGTTAGGGACTGAGTGTGCGTAGAACGAATCCGTATGTTTGTTCATAGTATTATTCCTTTAATAATCGTCAGCAGGCTTAAGGATGAAGGCGAATCCAAGTTGTTTTGGTTTCTGTGAATTTTTCTATTGCGTGTAATGACTTATCACGGCCATTACCACTCATCTTGAATCCGCCAAATGGGACGGTCATATCCCCTTCGTTATAGTTATTGACCCATACTGAGCCAGCCTGAAGCTGTTTCGCCACGCGGTGAACTCGGTTGATGTTGCTACTCCAAAGAGCGGCACCTAATCCATATTTAGAGTCATTTGCAATATCAATGGCTTGTTGCTCATCTTTGAAAGGAATAACACACAGGACAGGGCCAAAAATCTCTTCTTGAGCAACGCGCATCTTGTTATCGACATTGTCCAAAATAGTTGGCTCAACGAACGCCCCCACGCCAGATACATCGCCGCCACACCGCAGCACTGCCCCTTCTTCTAGGCCTAGAGCGATATAACTAAGCACTTTGGATTTATGCTCTTGATCGATCAATGCGCCCATTGAAGAACTTGGATCTAGCGGATTTTTGGGCATGTAATTTTGCGCAGCAGAAATCACTTTATCGATGAATCGATCTTTAATGCTTTCATGTACCAGCAAACGGGTCGCGGCTACGCAGACTTCACCTTGGTTGTAAAAGCAGCCCGCCGCAGTTTCAGCCGCCGCACGATCTAAATCGTCACAATCTTCAAAGACGATATTGGCATTTTTGCCGCCCGCTTCTGCGAAGACGCGTTTGAGGTTGGTTTCTCCAGAACGAATCATCAACTGGCCTGCAATGCGCGTTGAACCCGTAAAGGCAATACAGTCGACATCTTGGTGCTTTGCCAGTGCGTCACCCGCTTCGTGGCCAAAGCCAGTAATCACTTGATAGACGCCATTAGGTAAGCCCGCTTGCGCTGCCAATTGACCTAAATAGATCGCCGTCAGTGATGACTTTTCGGAAGGTTTTAAGATGACACTATTCCCTGCGGCTAGCGCCGGGCCAAGCTTCCAACATGCCAGCCAAAGTGGGAAGTTCCATGGCACCACGGCAGCAACCACCCCAATCGCTTGATGGGAGACAAAGGCATGAACATCTTTCTCTGTCGGTGCAACTTCACCATAGACTTTATCAATCGCCTCCGCATACCAGCGCAATGCGTTTGCTGCACCGGGAATATCGGTGGAAATGCTATGAGAAATCGGTTTGCCAGTATCTAGGGTTTCTAGAAGTGCTAACGGTTCTTTATGTTGTTCGATGAGGTCAGCAAGCTTGTAAAGTGTCGCTTTGCGCTTAGCCGGAGAGGCCTCGCTCCACTGACCCGACTGGAATACTTGTCGAGCGCATTTAACCGCAAGATCCACATCTTCATTTTGACAACGGGCGATTTCAGTCAGAATGCCGTCTGTTGCAGGGTTGACTACTGCTAACGTTTGACCGCTTTTGGCAGAGCAGTACTCGCCATTGATATATGCCCTATTCTCGATGTTCAGATTGTTCTGAAGTTCAATCCATTGCTCTTGGGTTTTCATACGCTCTCCTTGTTTATCACAACAAGGCAAGACTCCACTAGAACGTAGTAGGCGTATGCGCGCTTATCATTCGACAAGCCTTGTCTGTGTGATTTGTAAACTTATGCGGTTGCGTCGTATCGATAATGTACGACTCACCTTGTTTAATAACGTGAGACTGGCCGTTATATTCGAGGGTAATTTCGCCCTCTAAGATAGTGCCGATCTCTTCGCCTTCATGCTTAATTTCTGCAGCGCCCGTTGTACTGTGTGGTGCATACTCTTCGATCAAAAATCCGATCACCTGATCTTTGTTGCCGTTTGTCACCAATTGCATCGACACCGACTCACTGCCTATTTCAACCAGTTCTTCAGGCGTCACGATCACTTTCACTTCTTCACTTTGTGGCTGTTCAAAGGTGAAAAACTCTGAAAGCGACAAAGAAAAAACGTTCACTATTTTTTGTAAAGAACTCACAGATGGACTCACCTTGCCATTCTCAATCGATGAGATGGCACTGTGGGTGATCCCTGCGCGCTCGGCTAATTCTCGTTGCGACAATCCGTGTTCTTTTCGTAACAGAACAATGTTTTTACCAATCTCTTGATTGTCCATTCATGCGACTCCTAACTTAAAGAGAGGCTGCCATCATAAACTCTTTGAATAAGATTTGTGAAAAATGATTTGTTTTTGCTTTCCATTCGGGATGCCATTGCACGCCGACAAAAAATGTCATTCCTGGCAAGCTAAATGCTTCGACTAACCCGTCGGGAGCCTTCGCTTCCACTTGCAACGGTTTTGCCAAATGTTCCACGCCCTGATTGTGCAGCGTATTCACTTCGAAAAAGGTGGTGTTTTCCCAATGGTTCTTCACCAACCATTGTTCAAAAACACCTTGCTTTTGCACTAACACAGCATGTGCGGGAGCATATTTCTCTTCAAAATCTTCAACAGGGCGTTCGCGATGGTCACTGAACCCTGACTCATGCACCGCGGGGTTCAAAGTCCCACCAAGTGCAACATTCATCTCTTGGAAACCGCGACAAATACCCAAACACGGCACATTTTTATCTACAGCATGACGGATAAGGTTGATGGATAACTCATCACGCGCTTCATCTTGTTTGGCTTCATGGTTGGTCGAGTTATATCGATATGGCGCAACATTCGAATGGCTACCAGGAAATAGAAGGCCATCACATAACTCTAAAACTGCCGCCAAGTCATCGCTCGATATATCAGGTGTCAGCACCAGTGGTAGGCCACCAAAATCTTTCACCGCCTTGAGGTAGAACTCGTTAACAGCTTGGATCTGATAGCCAGCTAACTCTTTTGTGCAGCTCACAACCCCAATGATTGGTTTGCTTGATTTAGACATGATGCTTCCGCGTTCGATTTATTTAACATTTACACTACAAATCATGTACAAAATTATCAACACAGATGTTCGATATTATGACCATTTCGTGACTAAGCCCACCTTTTTGGTCAAAAAAACAGCTAAATGCGCTCATTATATTGAGCAAAACACCACCAACTGTTACAAAATAGTTAACACAAAAAGAACGCATCAAATTGAGAAATTGCACTCAATTGAACTTAAATTACTGAGTAACAACAAAATAATTGAAAACACCAACACTTCAGCCCAACAAGTGTAATCAAGTTGTTAATTCAATTATTTTATGCCCGATGTTCGTCTGGCTGTTTGGAGAGCTAAAGAATGGAATCGTACCTGCAGGAAGTTAAAAATTTTAAACAACAATGGCCCAACATCGAATTTATCGATCTTATTTTCACCGATATTAATGCCACGCCTCGCGGAAAGAGAGTCCCCGCTAATGCCCTAGAGAAGCTATCTAAAGGTGTCGCTCTTCCCATTTCAACCATTAGCCTTGATACAAAAGGTAACGTTGTAGAAAGCGCGGGGCTTGGTGAAGATCTTGGTGAGCCAGACAATATGTGTTTTCCAATCGCGGGGACTTTGATGCCCACCGCAAAAGAACAAGTGGGACAAGTATTGCTGAGTATGATGGATGAAAGTGGCACTCAGCCAAGCCCACTCTTTATACGCAATATTGTTTCAAACATGCTAGAAACACTTCATGCTAAAGATCAGTATCCATGTGTTGCGCTAGAGCTTGAGTTCTATTTGATCGATAAAAAGCGCGATGCACAAGGCCAATTGCAAACCGCGATAAACCCAACCAAAAATACCCGAGAAAAAGATACAGAAGTGTATGACTTAGACGGGTTAGATGATTATGCCGACTTCCTTTCTGATCTAAATAGAGTGGCACAAGAGCAGGGCCTCGACACCTCTGGAGCCTTATCAGAGTCCGCTCCGGGCCAATTTGAAATCAACTTTAACCACTCCAAAGACGTACTTAGAATGTGCGATGAGATCATCATTGCTAAGCGTCTAATCAGACAAATCGCCCACCAGCACGGATTCGACGCAACGTTCATGGCCAAGCCATTTGAAGAACAGGCCGGGAATGGGATGCATATTCACCTGAGCCTAGTCAACAGCGAAGGTCACAATCACTTCAGTCAAGCCAATGGCGATACCAGCCCTCTTTTTCATCAAGTGATGGCCGCAATGCTCGCTCAAACATCAGACTCCATGGCTTTGATTTGTCCTAATGTGAACTCTTATCGCCGTTTTGTTCCAGGTGCTTACGTGCCAACAAAAGCGGACTGGGGCGAAAACCATCGCGGGGTCGCGTTACGAGTTCCGATTAGTGACAGTAACAATCGCCGTATTGAACATCGAATCGCAGGGGCTGACGTTAACCCCTATATTCTCGCTGCCGTAGTACTTTCCGCAGTATTAGCGAGTGATAACTATACCAAAGAACAATGTCCACCTTCCTTAAGTGATGATGCAATTGACTTACCACTGCGTATGCCAGAAGCACTAGATCAACTCGAACGTAGTGAGCTAGCCCAGAACATCTCTAGGGAATTTATCGATTTGTATCTTGCTTGCAAGCGGAGTGAACTCGCCGAATTTGAACGCGCTATCACCCCACTAGAAATCGACTGGATGTTGCACTCGGCATAAACAAAGGAAATACACTTTATGACTACGCAAAGTAAGGCGCTGGAAGCGCCACTGAAAATTAACAGTCAACACATCATGGTCTCTTTATTGGTGGTGGCGACCTTCATTTTCTTCACATCAATTGGAATGAACCACGAACAGGGCGCCGATTATGGATGGATGAGCCTGCTGCCTACCGCGCTGGTGCTGGTTTTTGCTTTAACAACACATAGAACCGTTGAAGCCTTATTCAGCGGTACCATTGCTGGGGTATTACTACTCAATCCTGCGGAAGCAGTCGAGCAGATCGTCGGTATTTCGATGGACGTAATGATGAACGAAACCATCGCTTGGATCATTTTGGTCTGCGGTTTGATGGGTGGCTTAATCGCTATACTCGAAAAAGGTGGCAGTATTCTTAGCTTCTCAGATATGCTCGTTACCAAGGTTAAGAGCCGTAAGCAATCTATGCTAATGACCTTTTTCCTCGGTATTTTAATTTTCATCGATGATTACCTCAATGCGATCGCTATTTCATCATCAATGAAAAAGATCACTGACGGCTACAATATTTCACGCGAAAAGCTCTCTTACTTGGTTGATTCTACGGCCGCTCCCATTTGTATCTTAGTGCCGATCTCCACTTGGGCGATTTTCTTTAGTTCTCTGCTTGAAGCGAATGGTGTCGCGGAAGCCGGCGAAGGCATCAAAACGTACATTGAAGCCATCCCATTTATGGCTTACGGCTGGGTAACCTTAACTATCGTATTCCTAGTGGCGATGGAAAAAATGCCAGATCTCGGTGCGATGAAGAAAGCAGAGCAGCGCGCTAAGAACGGCCAAGTGCGTCCTGATGGCGCAACAGATATCGACTTTGGTTCCGACATCAAGTCACATACCAACCCAACCCTAGGCCTTGTAAACTTCCTCTTACCCATGGTTGTGCTCGTTGCAGCAAGTTGGTACTTCGGTATCGACCTATTGGCAGGTGTGTTTGTGGCAATCATCTTTACTATCTGTTTCTACGGGGCGCAAAAACTCATCTCGATGAATGATATGTTTGAAGCGGTCTATGACGGCATTAAGGTAATGTTGTTGCCATTGGCGACGGTGATTGGTGGTTTCATGCTGAAAAATGTCAATGACTCTCTGGGCGTAACCCAGTACGTAATTGAAACTGTCAGTCCTTACCTATCAGCGTCTTACTTCCCTGCCATCATCTTTATGATAACAGGTGGACTGGTCTTTGCGACGGCGTCATCATGGGGGACATTTGCTGTGGCGATGCCAATCGTTCTGCCGCTAGGGGAGCAACTAGGTGTTCCACTACACCTAACGGTTGCGGCTCTACTTTCAGCCTCTGCTGCAGGTAGCCACTCATGCTTCTTTAGTGACTCAACGGTTCTATCCGCACAAGGCTCTGGCTGTACCTCTATGCAACATGCAACCACACAGTTTCCTTACGCCTTGATTGGTATTGCGGCCACATTAGTCTTCTTCTTGATTGTCGGGTAGCAGCAGTCACTCAATGTCATCGTTAAGCCCTGCTTTAAGCAGGGCAATATTCCTGACTAGTCCGAAAAATAACGCTGTGCAAGTTCTTCACACCAGCCAAGAATATGTTGCGACAGCTCATTCGAATCACCTGAGAAAGGGTAATAAATACTAAATGGCATTTGCACGTCATTAGCAAGTGCGGAACTTTTTAACTGGCAAATACGGCCTAGTTTTACTGAGCTTTCTGCAACATGCTTAGGCAAAATCGCCCAACCAAATTGGGGCAGCAAGTCTAACAACAGCGCATTACACCCCACCACTTTAGTATCAACAGAATAGGCATGAACGACGGTTCCCGCGTTGTTCGTATGTTCTGCGATCAGCTGAGTTTCAGCCTGCGCATCCAATAACGAAAAATCGGCCTTATTCCGCAGAGGCGATTGGCTCCCTACATAAAGGTTATAAGAAACATATCCTAAGCTTTTGTATAACACTTTTTGCTGCGGCTGGATGTTCATTTTCGCAGGACTAATCGCAAAGTTTAACGAACCGTCCTCAACGGAATTCAGAGCGACTTCTCTGTCTCGCTGCAACCAGTGAGTTCTTATATGAGGATAATGTTCACTGATGCGCCTATCGAGATCACACATGAACTGTCTAGGAAAATCGCCATCATAGCCAAAGATCAGCTCCGCAAAAGGTTGCTCTAATTGAGCGACACTTAATTGTTGGAGTAAAGAGTTCTGACGAATAACATGCGTAGCCGGAGAGTACAGTCGGTTTGCTTCCTCAGTCGCGATCGCTTGTCTGCCTTCAATCGTAAACAATTTGTAGCCCAAGATATCTTCATAAGCTTTGACCAATTCACGTACCGTGGTTCGATCTTTGGCTAAATATCTTCCAGCTGCGCTATAAGAACCGCATTCAAACACAGCCACAAACGCAGCTAATTGATCCAATGTATGCATTCTTCCACTCTCACTTGAACGTACAACCCCATCATATGTGGTTTGTTATGTTTATAGTCAAAGTTCATAATCGCAACTTATTTACCCAATCTAGCTATAAATATGCGTACTGGTTCAATATCTTCAAAACCATCTTTGCTGTTGTTCCCTTTCGATAAGGCGCAACTATCTGCTATTGCGGCTATTGCCATCCCAATCACTTTGCAGACCATCCTCTTTGCCTCAAAGGGACTCACCGATATTTTGATGATTGGGCAGCTCTCTGAAAATAATATCGCGGCGGCAGGTGTCGCGAGTCGAGCTCTGTTTGTCGCGATGATCTTACTGTCAGGAATTTCCGCTGCAGGATCAGTACTCATCGCTCAATACTTTGGGGCCAGTAAGACCAATGCGATACGCAGAACGGTTGTTCTCACTTGGCTTGTCTCTTCTCTTTTTGCTCTCATTCCCGCGCTCATATTTTGGCAAGTTGGCGATAACATCATTGCGCTCTCTACAACATCGTTGGATATCCAAGCGTTAGGGCATGAATATCTCACGTATACCGCTGCAAGCCTGTTTTTTGCTTCCTTCAGTGGGGCGATAGCAGCTGGACTGCGCTCGACCCGCCAAGCGAGCACCAGTACTTGGTTAAGTGGGTTAGGTATCCTATTTAACCTAATACTTAACTGGCTTTTGATTTTTGGTCACATGGGATTACCGGCACTCGGACTCAAAGGGGCAGCGATCGCAACCACTTTAAGTTGTGCGCTAGAAGTATTCATCACCGTCATTTATCTGCAAGTCAAACAGAACCCGCTTACCCCATCTGTTTGCGCTATTCAGCAAGCATTGAGCATAAAGCGTATCCGCCAATTTTTAGCATTGGCAATACCGACCACCTCAAACTTCTTGCTTTGGGCCGCAGGTCTATTCACCTACACCGCTATTATGGGTAGGACGGGAGAGCAAGGCTTAGTCGTCCTTTCGGTGATATCTCCGATCGAAGCTTTCTCACTCAGTTTTTTGACGGGTATTGCCAATGCTTCTGCTGTCATCGTCGGTAACCATCTCGGTGCCAAAGACTCAGACAAAGCCTATCAACAAGCAATGGGATTTGTCGTGCTCGCGATCATTGTCACTATCTTAGTCGCTGCCATTCTGTTTCTGTTGAGGGAACCGGTGCTAGGTCTCTTTGGCGCTTTAGATGGTGAGACCAGACAACTCGCCGACCAATTCTATTTAGTACTATGTGTTGGCATCGTACTGCGTTCACTGCCTACCACCATGGTCATCGGTATTCTCCGCGCAGGCGGCGACGTTAAGTTTTGCCTCTACCAAGACATCACCACCCAATGGTTTTTTGGCATTCCACTTGCTGCGCTCGGAGCAATGGTTTTCGGTTTGTCACCAGTATTGGTATTTGCCTGCTTCTTTTTGGAAACCTTGTTCAAGTGGGTGGCGTGTATCTATCGATTTAGATCCAAACGCTGGATAAAGTTTTTAGCATCATAATTCTCTATTTTATTAAGGTCTTTCTATGAATATTCTTAGTTTATATGAAGCGTATGGCGTCACGGCTGCGCTGGTTTTATTCTGCGCCCTCTACCTATTCATTCACATTAAATACATCCGTCACCACGCGGCACACAAGCGTTTTCTAGCCGCTCTATGGAGAGCAATGCAAAATACCATTCATGGCCAACACATCCGCACCTTGGGCTATGATCACGAAAAAGAGCAAGGAAAAAATTCAGATAGCGAGCGCTAAACTGGCAGGTCTCATCGACACTCAATATAGGCAAAAGAAATTAATCATCACGACAAAATACTCGATTAGCCCAATTACATCATTGCTGTTTTAATCCGCGCCGAGAGATTTTTTATAATCGAATAATTAACTTCAAGGTGTTTCCATGTTCGCAATTGATGATGTAGTTGTAGCAACTAAAGGCGTTGATTTAGGTCAGATGGTTGTTGTTGGCCTAAGCAGCGGCGGTTACTACGTTCGTGTTACTGTAGACGGCATGATGCTGACTTACCCAGTACAAGACCTGAAGAAAGCTTAATTGCCCAAACAGTCATAAAAAAGCCCCGACAGCAGCGATGCTGTCGGGGCTTTGCATTTAATACGACTTAGTCGTTTAGCGTGATACGTTTACCGCTTCTTTAGGCTTATCCACCTCAGTAAACAAGCCTTTCACCAAGCTAACACACGCAAGCAACAGAACGATCGTAAACGGCATTGCTGCAATGATGGTAATCGACTGTAGCGCCTGAATCGACTCTGTACCACCAATCCACAGCATCACAATCGCAATCAAACCAGAAATAATCGCCCAAACAATTTTTTGCTTCATTGGCACTTCTAGCTTGCCGCCCGCCGTCATGCTATCAATAACAATTGAGCCAGAATCCAGCGTCGTCACGAAGAAAACGATAATCAGAACGACAGCAATGACCGATAAAATATCACCGACAGGGTAAGCTTCAAGCATGTAGAACAAGCTGAGAGAAACATTGCTCAGTTGCTGCTGTACCCCTAGCAAACCTACTTTGTCGATCATTTGCTGAATCGCAATACCACCGAAAGTCGACATCCAAGCGGTCGTCACAAGAGTTGGGATAATCAGTACATAGGCGAGGAATTCGCGAACCGTACGTCCTTTTGAGATACGTGCGACAAACATGCCAAAGAAAGGCGCATACGCCACCCACCAAGCCCAGTAGAACACTGTCCAACCGTGTAAGAAGGTTTCGTCTTCGCGACCAGTGGTTTGGCTCAATGGTAGTATGTTTTCCACATAGCTAACGACCGACGTTTTCATTGAATCAAGAACGGTGGTGAAGTTCAGTACCGCCATCAAACCAAGGAAAATGAAAGCAATCGCCATATTAAGGTTACTCAGCAATTTAACGCCGCCATCCATACCTCGCAGTACCGATAGAATCGCCAAACCCATAATCAGCACAATAACCGATTGCTGGAGTAGCAAGCTATTTTCTAAGCCAAATACATGACTAATACCACTGGCTGCTTGTGTGCCCCCTAGGCCTAGCGACGTCGCCAAACCAAACAGAGTCACTAGCACCGTCATGACATCAATAAAGTCGCCAATCTTACCCCATACTTTGTCACCAAGTAGCGGATAAAACACCGAACGCATAGAAAGCGGCAGACCTTTGTTGTAGACAAAGTAGGCTAGGCAAAGTGCTGTTACACCATAAATCGCCCATGCGTGGAAGCCCCAGTGGAACGTCGCAGCACCTAACGCCAGTTCACGAGCTTCTAATGTATGAGATTCCACATTCAGTGGTGTGCCATACCAGCCAGTGTAGAAAGCCGTAGGCTCTGCCACACCCCAGAAAATAAGACCAATGCCCATACCCGCAGCAAACAGCATGGTAATCCATGAAATCGTCGAGTAATCTGCGGTTGCGCCTTCTCCGCCTAAGCGTACTTTACCGAATGGAGAAAGAGCGATAACAATGGCAAACACAAGTAGGATGTTTGCGCCCCACATAAATAGGAAGTCAAAGTAAGAAAGAACGGCACCTTTTACCGAATCGATGGCCGCTTTTGCATCTGCTGGAGAAAGCAGGAGTAACGAGATAATAAAGAGAAGAGATAAGCCGACAGAAGCAGTGAAAACCGTGTTGTGGACATCCATACCCCACTTACTTACGTTATCCTGACCGACTTGATAGTCTGTAGATTCAATACTGTATTTTTTAGATTTAAAGCTCATATATCATGAGGTTTACATATCCGACTCAACGGATATAAAGACCAACTCCATGTTAGTTAAAGTTTGATTCGCAACAATAAGCTCGCATCATGCTGATGAAAAACACCCTTTCCAATAAGGCATTTTTGGCTCTATTGCTCATCCCCGGTACGCTATACTAACACAGAGTTGGCTCTTTTTTGCTCGGACGGCCCAATTCTAACGCTATTCCGCTGGTCAAAGTGGCGATTTATGACCATAACTATCTGGTCTATAAACGGTTTAGCAAACCCATGAAATATTTGCTTCTACTACGCAAACTGGCGCATCAACGTGACATTGATAGCCACTCGCTTCCAGACTGCCGGTTACTTTGTTGCGGCGATAACTGACCAGATTATTGGAATGTTGGTTAGCAACTATCAACCACTCACCACATGAGGTGGTGGTAAAGTCTCTTGGAAACAATCCACCAGCGTCGTTCATGCTAATCCATTTGACCTCTTCGCCTGATACCTCAAAGCAGCTCACGACATTTTGATGGCGACAAGAAACGTAGACAAAACGTTCATCATCAGACAGTTTGATCGCTGACGCTGCTTCGCCTTTTTCAGCACCCGGAAGTAAGTCGACTTGTTGCTGAACTTGCCAGCCTTGGTTGGTTTTGTGCAATACAATAAGCGTTTCACTTAGTTCACACACCACATACGCCTTGTCTTCAGCGCGATTAAACACCAAATGCCGCGGGCCGCTACCTGCAGGCATCGCCACTGTTTGGCTAAGAGTAAAAGTAGAGTCTTCTATTTGATAAAAACGAATCGCATCACTGCCTAAATCCACACTGACTAGCACTGGCTCAGTTTGCTGAAACACCACTTGGTGAGCGTGAGGCGACTGCTGGCGATCTTGGTTTGGCCCTTGCCCTTCTTCAAACAAATCGGCCACTGAGGCTAGCGGAATACCTTGGCTATCGAGCGAGTAAATACTCACATTACCTGAACCATAATTGGCAACGGCAAGGTATTTTTTATCAGCAGAAATAGCCATATGACATGGATAATCGCCAGCAATAGGTAAAGCATGCGCGTGCTGCCCATCCAAGCAAACCAGTTGAGCACCATCTTGCTGCGACACTTCACTAAAGCTATAGGTCAGCTGCTGAGATTGAATAAGGTAGGAGGGATTGCGCAGAGGATAGTAATCATCAAGGCGAATCAACTCACCCGTCTGTTGATTTAACCCAACCTGAGCAATTCCTCTGCTTTGGCTCGGTGAGTCTGTGTATGTACCTACGAGAAAACGTAAGTGACCACTTGCTTGCATAGCGATGTTCCCAATCAATATCTATGTAAACACAATGCCGCCAGCAAACGCTGGCGGCAATCAGTTTCAACGCTATTTAGCTAAAGTGTGGAGTAGGTTCTCAGTTGGTTTCACTATCGCGACAATGGTTTCGTCGAGAATGATAGCATTCTCATCAATAACGCGCTGATATTCAGCCGCATCCGCCGCCCTGACTGACTCGCCCTTTTTAGCAAGTTCAATCAAAGTGTTGGCTAACTGTGCAATTTTAACCGTTGCCTGCGCCACTTTTACCGTCTCAACCGAGGCCACATTGTTGGCAAAAATTGGTTCTGCTTGCTGCGCTGCTAAAGCTGCCGTTTGGTAATGTAGCGCCAGTTTATCTAACGCCGCTTTATCGCCTTTGGCATACTCAGCCACCAGGTCGTTCATTTCATAAACCGATAGGCTTTCAACAGCTAGTGCATCAGCGAATCGATTTAAACGTTCGTACTGGTTATAAAGGTCGCCTTTGGTTGGCGTTGAAATCCATTTTTCCCAGTGACGTGCATAGTACTGAGCAGGCTCAATGTACTTAGCTAGTGTCTGTAGTGACGTGACATCGGCACCATTGGCAAGACGTTTTAGCATCATGGTCGCATCCGCATGGTGACGCAGACCCAATGAGATCTCAGACCAAGTATCCATCACACTCATACGCTGATACATGCTGCGCTCATCGGTAAGTTCTTGGCTTGACCACAAACGCTCTGCAATCGCATAGCTGCGCGGCCATAGACGCTGTTCAATGGTCATTGAGTCTAAGTTCTCACCCCAAATAGTGATTTCACCACCCAAGATCAGATCTTTTTCGTCACCTTTTAGCTCAGCAGGATAACCGCCATTTGGCTGTGGAATAACGCTGCCTTGCATCGAACTCCCCGCCACTAGCTCACCCGTGGCTGGCCAACGAACATTACCAATAGTCTGATAACTACCCTCTTTCAGCTTACCGCCTGCAAACTCATAGTTAAATTCGGTGTACGACATGAAGTTATCGAAATGACCGCGGAATTTCACTCCCGGAACATACTCTAAGATATGCACTTCTTCACGCGACTTGCCGTTGTAGTCGGTAAAGGCGCGGAATGAGCCATCTGTTGCTTCAATAATGGTTAAGTTACCTTTACGCGGACCACCCTTATTACGTGGTTTAACCCAGTCATAAGTTTCAAACTTTTCACCGCTGTGCAACTTGTCATCGACCGTGATACCGGTTGGCATTGGGTCATTGCGGTAGTGGTAGCTGGTAGGCTGAGGCTGATCAAGGTAATAGCCCGTCGATAATACGCCTTGGTAGCCCTCTTTCGCTGCACGGCCAATGCTGTCATGACCTCGCCAACTTTGGATAACGATCGACTTAGGTAGGTCTTTATGCCAAATCTCATCCCAGCCAGACATCTTCTTGCCACGTTGTTCAAGCATCTTCTCTACTTTGGTGTTGAGGTAAGATTGCAGACCGCGTTCGCCATCAAGGTCATTGTCAGCGATAAATTGTTGGATGTTAGGATTGTCTATCCACTGTTGGTAGTTGGGTTCATCGCCGCCAATGTGGAAATACTCGTCTGGGAACAGATCTACCACCTCATCGAACACGCTTGCTAACATGGTGTAAAGCTCTGGGTTGGTTGGATCCATTAACGGCTCAAAGACACCCCAAGCACGCTGCTGTGGGTAAGATTGCTCGCCTATTCCCGACATGAGTTCAGGATAAGCATGAGCAACCGCTGAAGCGTGCCCTGGCAATGAAATTTCAGGAATAACACGAATACCTAGATTGCGCGCATAGTTCACCACATAGCGAATTTCATCTTTGGTGTAGTAGTCGCCGTCAGCCGTCTCTTGCCAAAGCTTGGTGTAATTATCAAGCTGAATACGGATACCTTGGTCATCCCAGATATGCCAATGGAACACGTTCATTTTCGCCGACGCCATCGCATCCAGTTGACGTATGATGACATCAAGTTCGATGAAATGACGTGAAGTATCGTAAGAAACACCACGCCATTTAAAGCGAGGCTCATCTTCAATCGACACCACTGGCACCGAATAACCATTCGCGTCAGTAGTTACCAACTGTAAGAAAGTCTCTAGGCCATGGAATGCCCCGTATGGACGATCTGATGAAATACGAACTTGGCCGTTAGTCACTTCAAGCTGATATGACTCATCGCTATCAAGGTTTTGCACTGCATCTTTTGGCCCTTTGCGAATATCAATCACCAAGGTGGCCTCTTTTTCAGACTCAGCCTGCCAGTGGAGCATTGGCAGGCCTGTCTGACGGTACAAACGTTCCATGGTGCGCTTCGCATTGAATTGCACTCGGTCTGAATCGTATCCCTTAATAAAAATACTAAATTCTTTGTCGATGCTGACAGTGCCTGAACCTAACTCCACTTCCTGTGGGTAAGGCATAAGGTTAAGGTCAGTGTTCGGAGCCATAGCCATCGCGTTGGTGCTTAACAGTCCAGAAATCAATAGAGTTAGAGTCGTTCTTTTCATACGAGTATTCCTTTAATTTTTAACTTTTGATTTCGGTTATGCGACTAGCTCGACAGCTTCACGCACCAAACGACCAATCTCATCCCACTGCTCATTTTCAATCAGGCTTGGTGCAACCATCCATGTACCGCCACAGCAAACTACGCGGTCAATCGCTAGGTAGTCATTGACGTTACCTTTACCAATACCACCGGTTGGCATAAGAGAAACATCCACATAAGGAGCCAGTAGTGACTTAACCATTGGCACGCCACCGGACGCTTCAGCCGGGAAGAATTTAAGGAAGTTAAGACCTAGCTCTAGCGCTTGCTCAACCTGACTTGGGTTATTCACCCCAGGTACGATTGGCATACCGATCTCTTGACAGTAACGCACGGTGTTTGGGTTAAGACCTGGCGCAACCACAAACTCAGAGCCGGCGGCTTTCGCCTGATCCACTTGTTCAGCATTTAGCACAGTACCAGCGCCGACACACATTTCAGGGTACGCATCGCTCATCGCCTTAATCGATGCCGCCGCTGCTTCAGTGCGGAAGGTCACTTCAGCCACAGGTAGGCCATTGTCGACTAACACTTTGGCCAGTGGAATCGCGTGCTCAACTTTGTTGATTTGAATTACAGGGATTACTTTGAACTGCTTGAGTTTATTGATCATTTCGTTTGTCATTGTTTTTTACCAATCAAAAAATTTAAGAAAGAGTGAGGTGCGCCATTGCTGACTTTGGAATGATCGCACCTGAATATTGAATTACCGTTGAAGCCAATTGGTGGCCTAATGTCGCAGACTCAGCTTGAGTCTGACCCGTTAGGCGCGCCGCTAAGTAACCAGCGGCAAAAGAGTCACCCGCCGCGCAAGTGTCGGCCACATTTGCGACACGCTCAGCGCTGACGTAGGCATACTCAAACTCTTGCCCTTGTTGCCAAATCACTTTGCACGGTTCGCAGCCACGTTTAATCACGGTCTCTTTGCAACCAAAGCGGGCACTGCGCTGCTCAACGCTTTCGTCGACTCCCCACACAAGCTGATCATCATCTTCCGTGATCAGCGCAATATCGACGATAGGCAACAGTTGGCTATACCAATGCTGCGCTTGTTGGGTATTCCACAGCTGTGGACGGAAGTTGTTATCAAAAATGACTTGACCACCCGCCTGTGAAAATGCCATTAACGCCTCAATAAGCCGCACCTTACTTTCATCATCAAGAATCGCTAAGCTAATGCCGCTGAGGTAAACAGAATGGAGCTCAGCGTGAGCCATCGCCTGCTCTAACTTGCTCAACTCACTGGCAGAGAAGTAGCTTTTCACTGCCGCGCTGTCTCGCCAGTACATAAAACTGCGTTCACCTTGCTGATCTGTTTCAACCATGTACAAACCCGGCAGTTTGTCGCGGTATTGCTCAACAAGAGCCGTATTGATGCCTTCTTGTTGCCAAGCGGAGATAAGCTGCTGAGAAAGAGAGTCCTCGCCTAAGCCTGTCGCATAAGAAACAGAAACGGGGGTGTTTTCAGTTAAGCGGGATAAATACAGTGCGGTGTTAAGTGTGTCGCCGCCAAACCCTTTTTTGAGAGGAAGGCCGCTAAGTTCGATCATGCACTCACCAAAGAATGCGATATGAAGAGGATTTGTCATTGCGAGGCTAACCTTGTCAGAGAAGGTGGCTCATTGGGCCACCTAGTTTGAGTGTCTAACTATGATGCGCTTTGCGCGGCTTTGCGGTTCTCAAGAGACGGGTCTTGTTCTAACTGACCATCATCTGATAACTCCATCTCCATCAGAGCGCGTTCATCATCAAGAATTGCGCGAGCCATCTCTGGTGTTACTTGATTTGCCGGAGTAAGCAAGCTCACTACCACACCTAGCGTCAGAGCAAACAGACATGATGGGATGACAGGGTTACCCCAGAAAGCCGTTAGGTCAGCATTAAGCATTACCGTGAATGAAGCAATTGATGCACCCGCTAGCGTCGCCAACGCACCTTGCCAGTTGTAACGTCTCCAGAAGCGACCTAGCATTCCACACACAAACATGCCTGACATGACCGTTGAAATCATCTTAGTGATGTAGCTGATGATGTCATTCGACGTTAGAGCGAACAGCAGTGCAAAGCCAATCACAACCACAAGAGCAAGACGAGAGTAGTTGAGCATCGACTCTTTGTTTGGTACACGACCTGTGAACATCACGTATACGTCACGCAATAGAATCGATACACCGGCAATCGCATCAGAACTTGCACTCGACATCGTCGCAGAAAGACCAGCGATAAGAACAATCATACCAATACCGACAGGTAGAACCGTCGCCGCGATGTATGGGAAAGAGAAATTCGGATTATCCAATGTTGGGTCAATCGCATGGGCAGCCATACCGATGATTGCAGGAATGATTGAGAAGAATAGGTAAAGGATGCCTGAAGCAACAAACGAGCGACGAATCGTAGACACATCTTTACCAGAGTAGATGCGCTGACGGAATGATGGAGTAGCCAGTACGCCGACACCAATCACTACCGCGAGAGAGATTGCCGGTAGCAGGCCGAGTTTTTCAATCGCAAGGAAGCTAGTTGCTGCAGGGTCCATAGCTTCGTATAGATTATCTAGGCCACCAATATGCTGCACTGAAAGCACCGCCATTAGGATGAAACCAACGAACAAGATGATTGCTTGAATGGTATCAGTCCAAACTACCGCAGTGTAACCGCCAATAACAACATAGATAGTAAATGCCGCTGCAATCACCATTTTCGCGGTACTAAGCTCAATATCCGCAATCCACGCGAGGTACATACCGCCACCAAGGATGTGCGCGCCTAACCAACCAATAGAGGCGATGAAAATGAGCAAGCCAACGACGTTTTTGACGATGCGATTGGCACCGACATAGTAGGCCAGCTCTTCACTCATCGTCATGAAATTGAGTTTACGTACTGGCGCAAACCATAGCGCGAGTAACAAAATACCAATGGCACCGCCGATGCCATAAAGTGCACCAGCCCAACCATTGGCGTAACCAAAGCCAACCGCGCCCATACTTGAGCCTGTGCCAACCATGGTTGCAACCGTGGTACCTAAAACAAGAAACAGAGGAAGGCCACGGCCACCTAATAGAAAATCTTCACCTGATTTTTGGTTACGAGAAACGAACCAACCAAGCCAGATTAAAAACAGGACATAGGCGCCAAAGCCAGTAAGAAACAGTGTGCTATTCATCGAACACCTCTTGGGAAAAATCCGTATTAATTTCGATTTATTACAACAGCAGCAATTAAATCTTATTCCTATATAAACAGTTAGAAATGAAATATATATTTAACTAACCATTTATAGCGCTGTTGCTTATTTTATTATTGTAGGAGAGGAAGCGCCGAGATAATTCTAACAGGGATAAGAAATACCCCGGCACTTGATACTAAATATTTGTGATATTTATCGACGATCTTCACGGTAGCAAGTCACGTCAACTTCTACCTTAACGTCAACCACAAGATCACACACCATACAGATACGCGCTGGCGGGTGCTCACCGAAGAACTCTTTAAATACTTTGTTGAACGATTGGAAGTAACGAGAATCCGTCAGTACAACTTTGACGTGTACGACGTCTGCCAATGTGTAGCCAGCTTCTTGCATGATGTCGACGCAGTTTTGAATGGCTAGGCGAGATTGATCAACGATACCACCTTCAACCACTTCACCGTCCGTCATTGGCGTTTGGCCCGATACGTATAGGAAGCCACCCGCTTCCGTTGCACGAGCAAATGGAAGATGTTGACCGCCAGTACCTGTTCCACCTTCTACACCATAACGCTTAATAGACATATTCTTCTCCAGTATTTCAAAATTTAATTAATATAAGTAATGTTTTATATTTATCGTGGTAATTATTTATCTTCTATAAATAAACTTACCATTTCTATTTTCGCTAACATTGCCTTCAAAATAAGACAGTTCGCCATTTACAAATACAGATTCAATACCTTTTGCCATTGAAATTGGATTTTCAAAAGTTGCGGTATCTTTAATTGTATTTGGATTAAATAAAACTAAGTCTGCAAATGCACCGACACGAATTTCACCACGACCTTGTAGGTTGTATCGTTTCGCCGACATGCCAGTCATTTTGTGAATCGCTTCTGCCAGCGGGAACAATTTTTCCTCTCGGCAGTAGTGGCCTAACACTTTCGGGAAAGTACCCCACAAACGTGGATGCGGATGCGGATCATTAGGTAGGCCATCAGAGCCGACCATAGTCAGTTTGTACTTAAGTACGCGCTTAACATCGTTTTCATCCATGCAGTGATAGACGGCCCCTGCGGGTTGCAGCGCTTTAGCCGCTTCCATGATCGGTAAGTCCATCTCTTGCGCAATTTGTTTAAGCACTTTGCCTGCGTGCTCAGGGTGAGACTCAGACCAAGTGATGAAAATGTCGAAATCTTCCGTCACTTGCTTTAGATCGAGGGTTGATGAGCTCGCGGAGTACGGGTAACAGTCACATGATACATCTTGGTGCTGTGAAACCTTGTCCATCAAGTCGAGCACTTCTACTGTGCGGCCCCAATTACCGGCTCCTGCGCA
Organism: Vibrio orientalis CIP 102891 = ATCC 33934; assembly: GCF_000176235.1. Lineage (NCBI taxonomy): Bacteria > Pseudomonadati > Pseudomonadota > Gammaproteobacteria > Vibrionales > Vibrionaceae > Vibrio > Vibrio orientalis. The sequence continues at coordinate 1,358,443 of NZ_ACZV01000004.1, forward strand.
CTTCAAATGAGAAATAACCACCGGAACCTTAGCGAACTGACCGGTTTCAAACGCTTCTTCCATCGCCGCGATGATTTCTTCAAATTCGGTTCGCATGTGGGTGGTGTAAATACCACCGTGTTCACCAAGAATTTGAGCTAAACGCATTACCTCATCGGCGTTCGCTTGTTTAGCACTGGCATACGCTAAGCCAGAGCTCAAACCCAAAGCGCCTTCCGACATAGCTTGATCGAGCGCAGCGCGCATCTGAGTAATCTCTTCATCCGTTGCTGTGCGCTGCAGATCATCCATTACGTTATTACGCAATGCAGTATGGCCGACTAGCGCCGCCACATTCACTGCTGGCTTCGCTTCTTCTACCGCTTTGGCATAAGTAGCAAAAGTTGGGTATTTAAAATCTTGCTGGCTACCTAATAGGTTCATTGGATCAGGCGGATCACCTGCAAGCACAACCGGGCTTGCGCTAATACCGCAGTTACCGACAATCACTGTCGTCACACCTTGGCTAATCTTTGGTAGACACTCAGGAAAACGAATCACATTGGTATCGTCATGAGTGTGTACATCAATAAAGCCCGGAGCAATCGCCAGCCCTTGCCCATTAATGACCTGTTTCGCTTGTGCTTCTCCTAGCTGACCAATCTGCTCAATACGATCATGACGAATTGCGATATCAGCCATGTATGACTGGGCGCCGGTACCGTCAAAGACATCTACACTTTTGATAATGGTATCGAACAACATTGTTTACCCTTTCGTCTCTCGTTTGCATGAGTTCATATTAATAATCCCCACAACAAAATCAGTGATAAAACACACAAAACATTCAGATTTGTTTGATAGTTTCTAACATGAGAATTAAGATAGATAGCAACAAACACTAAAAATCAAACACTTATTGAATGTTAGAAGTGAGCTTGCGATGACAAATCAACACACAAACTGTGATAAAAACTATCATACAGATCACATCACCCTGCCGGGTAGTGGAGAAAAATCCCAACCTTTTCAGTCGGCTACGAGGGGTAAATTCAGTTTAATTGATGATGAAATCAGCTTACCGGCTGCTGTGATTCAGCAATCACGATTAATGAATAACCTCGATTGGATGCAGCGATTTGCGGCGAAACACAACGTAAAGCTCTGTCCGCATGGCAAAACCACCATGACACCGGACTTCTTCCGTCAGCAGCTAGAGCACGGAGCTTGGGGAATCACCGTTGCGACAGCGGCGCAGGCTCAGATTGCCGCGATGGTTGGCGCAAAACAGATCATTATTGCCAATCAAGTGATCGGCAAAGCGAATATGGCGATCCTTGCTGACCTCATCGAACAGCAAGGCGTAGAGATCTACATCTGCGTGGATTCCAAACTTAACGTTAATGCTCTGGGTGCCTTTTTCGCCCAGCGCCAAGTGACGCTGAATCTGTTGATCGAGTTTGGTGTCGAGGGTGGTCGCTGTGGGTGTCGTAATGAAGATCAAGTCGCCGAGATGGCTCAAGCGATCAACAAACACCATTATCTGTCACTACGTGGTATCGAAGTCTATGAAGGTGTAATCGGTGGTGACAATGCTGAACAAACCATTCGTGCCTTCTTAACTCAAGCGCTAACACTGACGCGATCATTAAAGAGCGATCAGCTAATCATACACAAGCCAATCGTTACTGGTGCGGGCTCAGCTTGGTACGACGTAGTATCAGAATGCTTAGCCAACCTAGAGGATGTTGAGGCAATCATCCGCCCAGGCTGTTACGCCATCCATGACACAGGGATCTATCTCGAAGCGCAAAATAAAGTCATTGCTCGCGCGAAAAAAAACCAAGGCGCTGCCTGTGACCTTGGCGGCGACCTGCAATCTTCATTAGAAGTTTGGGCTCATGTGATTTCACGTCCTGAACCGAATAAGATTGTTGCCGGGCTGGGCAAGCGTGATGTCGCTTTTGATGCAGGGCTGCCCATAGCGGAAAGAGCCTATCGAGATGGCCAACCCATCGAGGTAGGTAAGGCAGTGACGACGGCGGTGATGGACCAGCATGCCTTTATTGAAATTGAGGCTGATAGCCAACTTAATGTCGGTGACATCATCGCGTTTTCTACCTCACACCCATGCCTAACGATCGATAAATGGCGCTCGATTGCGATTTGTGACGACGAATATAACATCACACATTGGGTCGAGACTCGTTTCTAACCCAGCTCGCTTTAGTCACCCTACTTTTTGGGTATACTAATCAGCAAAGTTTTGGTGGCGCATAATCGAACCTTGGTTATACACCACCAGCAATAAGAATAGGAAAATACGTTGAGTTTAGAAGTCGATATTATTTCGCGGATTACCGAGCGATTCAGCGCACTACGAGATGCGGAAAAGAAAGTCGCCAAATTGATCATGGACGATATTGAAACCGCCGCAAACGCTAGCATCACTGAACTTGCAGAAAGCGCTGAAGTGAGTGAAGCGACCATAACGCGTTTTGCCAAAGCAGTGGGCTGCAAAAACGTCCGTGATATGAAAATCAAACTCGCTCAGACTCTAACAGTTGGTCAGCGTTTTATTCTTGAGCCACCCGATCAAAGTGGTTACCAAGGAATATACGAATCGATTAAGCAATCACTCGATATTAACCGTAATCTGGTCAATGAAGCCGATATTGAAACCGCGGTAGCGTGGCTGCACGGAGCAAGACAAGTCATTTCCATCGGTATGGGTGGCGGTTCTACTATTGCTTCTCAAGAAATGCAGCATCGCTTGTTCCGCCTTGGCTATGCAGTGGTGTCATACAACGACGGACTCATGTCAAGAATGGTTGCCTCTACCGCTGACAGTAATGACGTTTTAGTTATGCTCTCTGCGACAGGCTACACACCCACCATTGTTGAAACCGCTGAGCTTGCCAAAGAATATGGCGTGAAGGTAATTGCGATTACCCCCAAATCGACCCCACTGTCAGATATCGCTGATTTGACGCTACCGATTGAGCACCAAGAAACCGACTTTATCTACAAACCTTCTGCATCGCGTTATGCCATGTTGGCGCTGGTTGATGTGCTTTCTATGGCACTGGCGGTGAATCATAAACGCCGCTCTCGCGATAAGCTGCGTCGCCTCAAATTGGCACTCGACTCCTACCGTGGTGGCCTCGATCGCCAACCGCTAGGTGATTAACTGTTGCTTGATCCAAACGCTAACCAACTCGGTTAGCGTTTTTATTTTTTCGCACCTCACCAATTTCTACCGCTCGATTAAATAGGAAGTAATAACGACCTAGTTTTTCTCTTTTTCTTTGTACTATTCAGAGTATATTGAGCTCATCACTTCTACAGCAAAACTCGCCCATGAATGAACTAGAAAAAATGATGTCAGGCCAAGTGTTTGATGGCGCCGCGCAAGAGATCGACTCGATTCGAACCGCGACTAGCCGCACTCTGCAACAATTCAATACCTGCGTAGATGAAAACCAAAGAGCTGAGCTCCAACAACAGCTGTTTGGACAGGTCGGGCAAAGTATTATCCAACCACCTTTTCATTGTGAGTTTGGTAAAACCATCTCTATTGGCAGCGATACCTTCATCAACATGAACGTTGTTATGCTTGATGGCGCTGCAATCACCATTGGTAATAACGTCCTTATTGGACCAAGCGTGCAACTCTATACCGCCTCACACTCTCTTGATCATTTAAGTCGCAGAAAGTGGGAAACCTACTGTCTACCTATCACAATCGAAGATGATGTTTGGATCGGCGGCAATAGCGTGATCAATCAGGGCGTCACGATTGGTGCTCGCTCTGTCATTGCGGCTAATTCTGTAGTGAATAGTGATGTCCCGTCAGACTGCCTTTACGGCGGCACGCCAGCGAAGTTGATTCGTAAGCTAGAAAATCGAGAAAACGACATAGCCTCTGATATCGAGCCCAATGAAACACTCCACAAGTATCAAAATTAACTATTAACCATTAATAATCGATACTTACTGAATAGCTGAAGCTAGCTTAGAGGCGTAATCTAAATTCGAACTTAAGAAAAAGGATCACCACTATGCAAGTAATCACTAAATCAGTATTGGCACTTAGCCTATTGGCCGTTGGCTCTGCACACGCATTTGAACTTACCAGTAACGATATTCAAGAAGGCCACCCTATGGCTAAAACGTTTGAATACAACAGCTGGGGCTGTGATGGTGGCAACCAGTCTCCGCAGTTAATGTGGAAAGATGCGCCCGCAGGGACTAAGAGTTTTGCCATCACGGCTTATGACCCGGATGCACCAACTGGCAGCGGCTTTTGGCATTGGGTAGCATTCAATATTCCGGCTAACGTCAGTGAACTACCACGTAGTGTGGATATGAGTAAACTGGGGGCTACCGAGTCACGTATCGATTACGGCAGCGTTGGTTTTGGTGGCGCTTGTCCTCCTGTAGCTGATGGGATGCACCGTTACCAATTTACTGTGTGGGCGTTACCGACAGAGAAACTTGAACTCACTAAAGATACGCCATCTGCTGTAGTAGGCTTTACATTGAACAGCATGGCACTAGACAAAGCCAAACTAACCGCTACTTATACTCGTTAAGTTGAAGTACAGAGGGGGAACTGATGACTCATCCATATCAAGTAACGATATTTCGCGCCGAGCAACTGCAAAAGCTCAGAAACGTGAGGATTCATTCCCCGAGTATCATTCAGATCATTACTGGCAGTAAACGTCTGTTTTGGAAAGATTCAGCGTTGGATCTTTCCCAATCCGAGCTGTTACTTTGCGAGGCTTCAGCATCATTAAGCTTCGAAAACCTGCCACAAAAAGGACGTTTTCTTTCCCGCGTATACAGCTTTCATTACTCGCCAAGTGATTCAATGTTGGAGTTAAGTAGACATAATGAGGGTGGAGAGCTAAGTCCACTACTGGCCAGCGATAAAGCAATGCAAGATACGCTCAATGCCCTATTCTCGTTTAACCAGCAGAGCATGAGCAAACAAACTCAATCTTACTGGGTGCAAGGTCTCTATCAACAGTTAGCCGAGCGTGGGGTATTGCATCATCTTTTTGCTAACTCAAACGCGGCCTTTAGCCAAAAAATCAGCCGCTATCTCGCTTACTCCCCAGGTGAAGAGCACCCGTTAGAGAAGGTAGCCGAGCGCTTTGCGATAAGCCGAGCCACCTTGATAAGAAGACTCAAGCAAGAAGGCACCCAATATCGAGAAGTGCTGGCAGAAGTGCGCTTAAATCACGCCTTATACCTGATGCAAAATGGCCATACTAATGTCGCACTGTTATCGCAAATGTGTGGCTATCAATCTGAAGGGCGTTTTAGTCAGCGTTTTAAAGGAAAGTTTGGGTTGACTCCAAGTGATTACATTAAAACCGTCGTAGCTCAATAAAAACGACTCTCAAGCTATATTCGGTAGCCAGAATACGCATAATTAAAGACATGGTAATGGTTTTAAAAGGCGAAATACGGTGAAGTCAAAAGTTTGGTTCAAGCCAGGAATGGTCATCATCTATGGCTCTTCGATCGATGCCTCACCACACCGTCACCATGCGATCCAACTCGCTTGGCCAACAACTGGGCATAACTGCAAACTCGATCACGCAGACATATCAGCCCCTGTCATTATCGATTCAAACGTCGAACATCAACTCCAACTTGATGAAGGCTGGATATTACTCGTCGAGCCCACCAGTGCTTTAGGTATCGCACTCTCTCAGCAACTCGATGGACACGCTTATAAAGCGATGACCATTATCCCATCAACGTTTGACGATGCCGAATACAGTGATGATTTTTCTACGCTGCTTTCGCCATTATTTTCCGGCTTAGAGATTTCAAACCAGTTTCTGCTACTCAATGAAAACACGGTCACTGATGCCCGTATTAAGCGATTATTGGATGAGTTAAATCAGTGCTTAGGTGATAAGTGCCTAAAACCAAGCCATTGGCGCGCTGCTGATGTGGCTAAGCAACTCGCTTTATCGGAAAGTCGTTTCCTTCACTTGTTCAGCCAAGAGCTCGGTATCCCTTGGCGACCATACCTACTATGGCGACGGATGATCTGTGCCGTGAGAGCAATCCTAAATGGGGACTCCGCAACAGATGCCGCTCACATGGCTGGGTTTTCAGATAGTGCACATCTCAGCCGTACTTTTCGCCAAACCTTTGGTATGACGATTCGCCAAGCCAATACGATTTTTTTAAAAAGTTAGCCAGTTTATTCAATTTTTACCGCTCAGCAGTGGTTACTCTGTTCACGTATTCATTGAAGGAGAGTTACCCATGAGTGAGCTATCAAAAGATTATCTACAAACAACGGCTATGCTGGACTTTGATCACCCGGCTATTCAAGGTTTGGTGGCCGAAAAACAATGGCACACGCTGTCTGACTACGATGCGATTGGCGCTATCTACCATTACGTGCGCGATGACATTCGTTTCGGCTACAACAAAGACGACCGCTTAGCCGCGAGCCAAGTATTAAAAGACGGCTACGGGCAGTGTAATACCAAAGGAACTTTACTCATGGCGTTACTTCGTGCGGTAGGGATTGCAACTCGATTCCACGGATTTACGATTTATAACGAATTACAACGCGGCGCGATCCCAAATTACCTGTTCGCCATTGCCCCAGAGCGTATCATTCATAGCTGGGTTGAAGTCTATCTCGATGGACGCTGGATAAATTTGGAAGGCTATATCTTAGATAACGATTACTTAGAGCAAGTGCAGAATCGATTTGCCGAGCAAGGTAAGTCATTTTCCGGCTATGCGATTTCGACTAAATGCCTATCCAACCCTGATATTGATTGGAAAGGTCAGGATACGTATATACAAAGTGAAGGGATAGCCGATGATTTTGGCGTATACACCCAACCTGAAGATTTCTATTCCGAGCACGGCAGCAACTTATCGGGCATCAAAAAAGTTGTATTTCGCTATGTCCTTCGTCACTTAATGAACCTGAATGTAAATAAGATCCGCAACAATGGTATTGTTAGCGCCAAGATTACTTAAGGGTGTTTGACCTCAAGCCTCTAAGTAAATAGAGGCTTGAGTTTGTTATGCATTTTTAAGCGGTTTGAACTTCACGCAACAAAGAAAACGCTTGATTGATATTGTCTTTGGTGACAATAAAGCCCGTTAAACGCCGTTGTTGATCGTACGCTTTAGCCACAATACCTTGCGGCGATAACTCGACTTTCCATTGAGAATCCACATCATGAGAACCACCCAGCTGAATTGGATAGCTTGGCGTTTTCACCTTAATCATCATCGCGGGTATCGTCAGCGTTGAACTTTCAGACATCAAAGTGCTAGCCAATGTGTTAGCACTCAAAATGATAGGTTGCAGATACGCCATCACCTTGCCGTCAATCTCTGCGCAATCACCAATCGCATAGATACCATCAGCGGATGTTTTCAGTTGCTTGTCCACCACAATACCTCTATTAACCTGCAAACCCGCTTGGCTTGCTAAAGTCAGGTTTGGTCGTAGTCCAGCAGCTGAGATCACCCCATCAACCTGATAGGTCAACCCCTTATTGCTGGTTACTTCAATGGCCCCTTCGGCATACTGCATAGCAACCGCATAGCTTTGACAGTCGACATTCACCTGCTCCTGACGTAGGTGCTTCTCCAACGAAGTTGAGACAAAGTCAGGTAAGACACTTGCCATTAGCTGCGTGCCTGGCTCTAGTATCTGTACCTGTTTACCACTTGCAGCAAGATCCATCGCTAGCTCTGTGCCGATTAAGCCGCCACCCATGATCAAGACTCGTTTGGCGAGCGCAATACGTTGCTGCGAACAACGATATTCATCAAGGCTATTTAGAGTGATAACCTCTTTGGCGGCATCCCCTTCTAGCTTTGGCACGAAGGTACTCGCCCCCATCGCCAACACCAAAGCCGAATATGGGTAACAAACACCGTTGGCTGTAATCGCCTTAGCCTCAGTATCAATCCTGTCTACTCGGGTGTTGGCGAACAGTTCTACCTGATACTGCTGAGCAAATTCTAGCCCTGTGAGAGAAATCAGTTCATCGGCACTTTGCTGACGGGTAAACACATGACTTAAATCGGGTTTGTTGTACTCATCTCCGCTATTGGCAGTAAATAGTAAGATTGGTTGTTCACTCTTTTTTCGGCGCAAGGTTTTAACGAGTTGATAAGCTGAAAAACCGCTGCCGATAATAATCAGAGGGGCTGTCATTATGCTGCCTCCGTTTTATCTTTGCTGTATTCGGCAAACACCTCTTTACCTAAATGGCAGTCAGGGCAAAGGAAGTAGTCAGGCACGTCATCCCACGCGGTACCAGGTTCAACACCTTGATTTGGCTCACCGATAGCAGGATCGTAGATCCAGTTACACACCGTGCAGATCATGCACTGGCAATCGGCTGGGTGCTCATCCACTGCGATAGGTGTTGTCTGTACTGGCTGCTCTTTAGTGACGACCTTAGGCTCAACTAGCGGGATGGCCGAAATCAAGCTCGCGCTATCTAGTGTCCACTGCTTCGCAATTTGTCGTCCGTGCTCGCGGCATTCACGCATCGCTTTGCCATCTGGTCGCCATTTGGTTTTCAAACTCACCGCCGTCTCAAAGCCGGCATCAGTCAGACGAGCATGGATACGGTCAACAGCACCACCATTCCAACCATAGCTACCAAACGCAGCAGCCTTTTTATCTTTGAAGCGTAGCCCGGTGATCTCTTCTAACATGCCCGCAATTTTCGGCATCATGACGTTGTTCATGGTTGATGAGCCAACAAATACCCCTTTTGAGCGGAACACATTGGCAAGAATTTCATTCTTATCATGTTTGGAGACGTTAAACACTTTTACCGCTACTTTCGGATCAACATCATGGATCCCTTGTGCAATAGCATCAGCCATCATACGGGTGTTGTTCGACATAGAGTCGTAGAAGATGGTGATGCGATCTTCTTGGTAGTTGTCCGCCCATTCTAAGTATTGGTGAATGATCTGAGTTGGATTGTCACGCCATACGATACCGTGTGAAGTTGCAATCATGTCAACTGGCACGTTAAAGCTCAGCACCTCTTTAATTTTTGCCGTGACTAAGCTGCTAAATGGGGTAAGAATGTTTGAATAGTAACGCAGACATTGATCCATCAACTCATTTTGATCGACTTCATCATTAAATAAGTGCTCGTCACAGTAGTGCTGGCCGAAGGCGTCGTTGCTGAACAGTACAGAATCACCCGTTAGGTAAGTCATCATGCTATCTGGCCAGTGCAGCATAGGTGCTTCGATAAAGATAAGTTGTTTATTGTTACCTATATCGATCGTATCGCCAGTTTTAACGGTCTTAAAGTTCCATTCTGGGTGGTGGTGATGGCCAACAATTGAATCAATTGCAGCTTCTGTGCAGTAGATCGGCGTATTAGGGATTTTTTCCATTAACGCAGAAAGTGCGCCAGAATGGTCTTCTTCGGCATGGTTAACAACGATGAAATCAATCTCTTTTAGATCGATTTCCATTTCTAAGTTCTGGAGGAATTGGTGGCTAAAACGATGGTCGACAGTATCAATCAATACTGTTTTTTCTTCACGTATTAGGTAACTGTTGTAACTGGTTCCCTTAGTCATTTTGTACTCGGTGCCGTGAAAATCTTGCACTTCCCAATCGCGTTGGCCAACCCAGTGAATATTATTTTTAACGTGAATCGTCATTTGTCTTACCTTAAACAATTAATACATCTTGTTTTAGTAAGAGCATGTAGCGTGCCAATAATTTAAATTATTAAATATCAACCACTTATAAACACATACTGGTGTGTGTTATCCTAATGATAACCCACTTACTTTTATCAAAAGGATAGTTTATTATCCTTTTGATAAGGCTACTTGAGATCTAAACGCTTAAGTAATCGGTGCAAGTTAGCAGGGAAAATTCCTAACTGTTTAGCTGTAGCCGAGAGCTTCTGGTCATTGTCTTGATACGCTTTTTCGACGAACTGGAGCTTGAAGTGTTCAGTCGCCTCTTTGAGGTTTAATCCTTGGTAAGCATCGCCAATGTTCTCCGCAGCAGCAAGGCTTTCGCTACTACTGTGGTTTAAAGCATCGGTTGTGGTACTGAATTGAAAGTGGCGCGGCTCCAGTGTCAGGTGCGCTTGGCTACTTTCCGCTTTAGCAATAACGGCAGCACGATTGATGGTGTGTTCAAGCTCGCGGACATTACCTTCCCATGGGTGGGCAACCAACAGTGGATGAATTGCTCGGCTGAGTTGGATACTAGCAACATTGAGTTTGTGCTGACAGCGCTCAGCAAAGAAACCAGCGAGCAAAATGACATCTTTTTCGCGTTCTCGAAGTGGCGGAACAAAGATTGGAAAGACACTCAAACGATGGTAGAGATCGGCCCTAAATTTCTCCGCTTTGACCTCTTCATGTAATATGCGGTTGGTTGCGGCAACAATACGCACATCAACTTTGACGTTTCTATCATCACCAACACGCTGAATATCACCATATTGAAGTGCACGGAGTAATTTGGCTTGTAGCGCCAAAGAAAGCTCACCGACTTCATCAAGAAATAGCGTACCTTTGTTGGCTAGCTCAAACTTGCCCTTGCGGTTACTGATTGCTCCGGTAAACGCCCCTTTGACGTGACCAAACAGTTCACTCTCGGCAACCGATTCTGGCAGCGCGGCACAGTTTAGGTAAACAAAAGGCTCCTGATTACGATGTGACTGAAGGTATAGGCTTTGCGCAACTAACTCCTTACCCACCCCGGTTTCTCCGGTGATCAAGACCGACAGATCGGTTTGTGCGACCGCTTCAATATGCTGTTTCAGCTCTAGCATACTTGTTGAGTTACCTATGATCTCATGCTTGTCGCTAGAAAGACGCTTTGGTCGAGTCCCCTTAGTATTAACTTCGCTGCCTTTTTCCAGTTTTTCCATGAGAAGTGCAGTGTGTAGGCTGTTAGATGCCAAGGCGGAGATGAGCCTTAAGTTGTCATCATCGAAATGGTTGAACTGCTCAGGATCAAATGCATCAATCGTGATAGCACCAATCAGACGCTCATCGTGTAGCAAGGGCAAGCCGATACACGCATGAACTTCGAGATTGCCTTCATGATTGGGAATGAGTCCATCATAGGGATCGGCAAGGTCACTGGTGGCCGGAAAGCGTACGACATCACCAGCGCGGGCAATGGCTTCAAATCTTGGGTGCTGCTCAATGGCAAAACGACGGCCAAGTACATCTTCGCTAAGCCCGTTAATCGCAAGCGGGATAAAGTTTTGCTCTTTATACAGTAGCAGTGCTGAAGCATCACACTTGAGCATGGTACGGATAGTAGATAGCAGACGTTCAAAGCGATCTTGTTCAGAAATGCCGGACGTAATGTCCAAAGCGACTTGTAACCATTGGTTTTGATATAGAGCCATAATTGATACTTCATCGAATAATCAAATTATCTTTATGATAATACATTTATCTATTTGATACTCCAGTAGGTTTATCAAATAGATAAAAAACTCCTAGCAAAACATTCTAAATTATTGAAATAAAACAAATATAAAAGCTGGCATAGATAATGTAATCCTATCGTCCATATCATTGATACCTAGCTTTTTAGAGAGAGACGTATGCTAAAGCCTTATGCAGGGTTTATCTCAGGAGTCATTACTCAGAAAACGTATTGGACTGAGCAACTGTTCTCCATCCGCGTTGCTGGTAAGTTCAACTCATATATTGCCGGTCAATTCGTAAAATTGGCCTTACATGACGAGCAAGGTGAACTCATTCGACGAGCCTATTCGATCGTCAATCATCCGAAAGAATTCGCTAGCTCGGGTGAACTGGAGTTTTTAATTATTGCCAATCCAACTGGGCAACTGTCTCCAAGGCTACGGCAGCTGCAAATGGGTGACGAAATATTGGTATCGGATAGCGCCGCAGGGTTTATGACACTTGATGAGATCCCACCCGACTCAAACGAACTATGGTTATTGAGCACAGGTACTGCCATTGGCCCTTATTTAGCCATGTTAGAACAACCAGGCATTGAACATCGCTTTAATACGATCGTGTTAGTCAACGCTACCCGAACACAAGCAGAGCAAAGCTACCCAGAGAAAATCCAAGAGTTAAAAACAAAATTTGGAGAGAGGTTTACTTATGTACCAATTATTTCTAGAGAATCGGTCCGCGGAGCTCTGTCAGGAAGAATTCCAATGTTGCTCGAAAATGGCGTTCTGTTCCAAGCAGCAACCAGTCCGCCTAATCCGACGTCTTGCTTCTTCTATCTGTGCGGCAACCCCGCAATGGTTAAAGAGAGCAGTGAGAGCTTAAAGAAACTAGGTTTTAGAAAACATTTACGCCGCCAACCGGGGCAGTTTAGTAGTGAAAATTATTGGTAAGCCAAGAGAGGTTATTATGAGTCATTTACGCATCCCAAAAAACTGGACGATTCAACGTTCTACTCCGTTCTTTACTAAAGAGAATGTGCCAGCAGCATTACTTAATCATCACAATACTGCTGAAGGTGTCTTCGGCCAGCTTTGTGTAATGGAAGGAACGGTCACTTACTTTGGTTTCGCCGATTCTGAAGCGAAAGAACCTGAAACTAAAGTGGAAATCGAAGCCGGACAATTTGCTACCAGCCCTCCGCAATATTGGCATCGAGTAGAACTCAGCGATGATGCTCAGTTCAATATCAATTTCTGGTCTGATAAAGATAAGAAAAACGAAAAGATGTTTAATACCAAGTCTTGATAAACGAAGCGATAAAACAAAAAGCCACCTAGTTTATAGGTGGCTTTTCTTCTTTTCACTAAGTCACAAACTTTAGTCTGCGTATTTGGCAAACCTTAAGCTAACCACTAAACCTATTGCGCCAAGCAATACGTAAATCAGTAAATTGAACATGCCCATATTGGCAAACGCACTGAGCGGGTTCTCTGCTGTCAGTAACTCGAACGGCAAAATAGATATCGCTTCAATAAAGTGCCCAACGCCATGTGCGCCTAGCAGAGACTTAGATACTAATTGAATCACAAATAGCGCCACTAACATCACAAGCAGCGGAGAGTTGACCTTCTGCGATATCGCTAGTGATACCGTTGCCATCGGAATTAGCGCTAAGCCAATCAGCCACATACGACCAATAAATTCTAACCAGTTGGTGAGCACATAAAGCACAGATTCCCCTGTTGAAAACAGCGGGAACTTGTCACCCACCACCAAGTTAATCACCCACATTAGAAAGTCGGCACTAAACACCAAGATTGAGCAGATCACTGGAATGGCGAGCAAGCCGAAGCACAACTTAACCACATGAATCTGAATATCGCTCACTGGCATACTGCGCCAAAACATCAAACTGCCTTCTTGGCGTTCTTTGCGCAGAGTCTTCGGGAAGTAAAGTCCCGTAAGAATCAAAGACAGAATTCCCGCAAAACCAAACACTAAATGACTCAGTTGCTTGCCAAGTTCAAAGTTCGACTCAAAACCATCGCTGTAGGTCAGCTCGTAAGTCACATTGCTTTGAATCGAGGTGTTCATAATGATACTAAACAGGAATACCACACCACAGATAAGCAGTGCCAGTGGTACGCGAGTGATCATCTTATGCTCTAACCACTCTTTTTCTAGCATATAGATATTGGCATTCATTACGCTGCTCCTTTTTGTAATGCTAAGAACAAATCGGCAAGTTTTACATTGTAAATTCGATCGACATCATCCAATTGTTCTACCTGCTCAGAGCGCAATAGCCAACGCGTGCTACCGAGCGCCTTTTCGCTGGATAACGGATTAAAGCGGGCGATTTTTTCCGCTTCTGAATCGCTCGTTTCGACAATGACATATTCATTCTCGATATCGCTCATCGCCGACTGTAATACCGCTTCACCTTGCTTCAGGATAAGTACATCAGTTAGTAAGTGCTCGATTTCAGACACTTCGTGGCTGGCAATAATCAATGCTCGTTCGCCATCATGGAACCATTCCAGTAAATGGCGATAAAACGTGTCGCGATAAACCAAGTCCAAACCTAGTGTCGGCTCATCTAAAATCAGAACCTTAGTGTCTGTTGAAATAACCAACGCCAAATGCAGCTGGACCTTCATCCCTTTCGATAAAGACTTAATTTTGCTGTTTGGTTTGATATTGGTTTTCTCAAGCACGCTACGCGCTTTCTCAATATCGAAGCTAGGATGCACGCCAGCAGTGTAACGCAGCAGTTGATTGACCTTCATCCAGTCTGGCAACACGTTTACATCTGAAATATAAGAGAGGTGCGCCATCACTTGTGCTCGCTTGCTGATCGGCTCCATCCCAAGCACCTTGATATCACCTTGGTACTCATGGGCACCCAACAAGCTTTTAATTAGGGTAGATTTGCCCGCGCCGTTATGCCCAAGTAAACCAAGCACCTGGCCTGCTTTTAGTTCTAGGTTAATATTTTTTAGTGCCTCACCCTGCCCTTTGGCTTGGCCAGAGTACTGCTTTGATACTTGAGTCGCTTTAACTAATACACTCATGATTTGTCCTCAGCATGTTGTTTTAGCTGATTAATAAATTCGTCTAGGGAGATATCTAACTGCTGCAGCTTGCTCGCAATGGAAGGGATTTGCTGCTCAATAAAATCTTGTCGTTGGTTACTCTTAAGCTGACCTACGGCACCATCAGCAACAAACATTCCTTGCCCACGTTTTTTCTCTACTAAGCCTTCATCAACCAGTAACTGATAACCTTTCATCACCGTTAGATGATTAATTTTCAGATCGGCAGCCACGCTTCTCACTGACGGAAGCGCTTCACCTTCACACCAAATTCCCTGCAAAATTTGCTCAGTTATTCGGTCTGCTAATTGGCGAAAGATAGGCTGGTTGTCATTCCATTCCGTCATGGTATCGCCCTCATCAATTCGCTTTAGTGTTATACATAGGTATAACACTAAAGCAATTTAGCAATATTTCAACACCTAGATAAAATTTTCTCCCATAAAAACAAAGCCCACTCTATTGAGTGGGCTCTCTACTGTTTATATCTTTAGCGAGAAACTACTGGCACTTTGTGACCATATGGTGACTCGATATTCTCAATCAACAGCTTAAGTACCGGATCTTTGGCCTTAGTCTTGTCGAAGAAAAATAGGTCATAGAACTCGTTGCGGCTCATGCTCACTGGCTTGTTAGCTGCGCTATGACCGTGTTCATGAACCATCACACCAGAACGCACGCCGAAGGTGTAGTCCTCGCCATCAATGGTTACATTGGTTAGTTGTGTATCCGCTGGTGTTGAGCCTATTTTCTCAGAGTTTAAACGCGTTCTTAAAATCTTAAATAGGTCGTCCATCTCCATTTCGTTCATGGTATTTTCAGACAGATTAATCATCATATCTGACATAGCAAATGCACCATTTTCCAGCTCTATAGCACCTGTTAATGCCCAGTTTCTCCAACCTGGAGTTGATTGAGTGTAGCCCCACTCACGCATTGCTTCGGCTTTTAAGTTACGCATCTCTTGGTCATCAGCGTCGGCTCGAACCGCCCAAGTGGTAATATCCATTGCCCAACCAAAGTTACCCTCTTTTACTGCTTTTTCGGCGATTTTATAGACATTATCGCGACCACCAAGAGCATCAACGTATAACTCGGCACGCTCAATATGATCAGGACGAGCAAATTCTGTAGGGTCACCTTCAAACCAGCCCATATAGCCGTTATAGATATTTCGCACGTTCTGCTCAACCGAACCACGTAGAGGACGATGGTATTCATGGTTACTGATATGCGTTGGCAAAGTAATATGCTCTTCTAACTCATCACGAGTTAGCCCTTTGTTCATCAAACGAATCGTTTCATCGTATTGATATTGTAGTGAGTCACGCCAAACGCTAAATACGGACTCAACGTAATC
The DNA here is from genome assembly GCF_000176235.1 of Vibrio orientalis CIP 102891 = ATCC 33934. NCBI lineage: Bacteria > Pseudomonadati > Pseudomonadota > Gammaproteobacteria > Vibrionales > Vibrionaceae > Vibrio > Vibrio orientalis. Next base: position 1,374,331 of record NZ_ACZV01000004.1, read on the forward strand.
CTCACCAATAACAGGGCGTCCATGATGGTTGGTAAATCCTTTCGCGTGGTATGAGCGCATGCGATCAACGCTCTCTTTCCACTCTTCCATATCACGATATTTCGCACCGCGAATCGTGTACACATTCGGAATCGTCTCACCTTGAATAGAGTCGCCTAACAGCATTTCGCCATTTTCAGGCATGTAGATAGCAATATGGTCAGAAGATTCACCCGGCACGTGGAAAAACTCCATTTCTACCCCGTCGATGACCATAACCTGTTGATCATCAATGGTAATGTTTGGCTTTGCAGTAAATGTTGTTCTTGGGTTGTAAACCTCTTTAGGCACATAACCAATGCCCTGTCCTACGTAACCTTCCGGGCCAACATCAAGAGCGGCACCAAATGCGTATACGCCGCGGTGTGCCATTAGTGGTGACAAGAAACCAGATTCTAGTGCAAACATTTCAAACAACTTGTCATGAGCAATGACATTGATTTCACCTTTAGTCACTTGCTCAGGGGTCACGTATGCACCGGTACCCGATAGCTGATCTGGGTGGTGGTGAGAGTAGATGATCGTATGGAAGGGTAAATCAATACCAGTTGCTTCACGGAATTTTTCGATTGCTACTTCTGCAATCTCATTCGAATAGTGTGTATCAAACGCAATTAGGCCCGTATCACCAACGACAATGGTCGAGTTGGTCATTTCAAAGCCATAGATTTGATAAACTCGATCAGACAACTTGTAGATGGTTGGCTTCATGATGTCATGCATGCGTTTTAGCTCAGGGTGAACATGCTCACTGCCCTGAATCGCTTGGTTGCGAGGCTGCGCTTCTTGCTTAGATTCGAAGATGTTGTAGTCCGCACTCCAAATCACTTCAGGAAGGTTGATATTGCTTTTAAGCTCCTCTAACGCGCGGAAATTTTCTTGTGCGTGTGTCCCTGATTTAAACTTCACTTTCACCAACGCATTATCGGGAGAACCCGCTTTGAAGACTTCTAAATCTTGAGGGTAAGGACGAGTATCGTGAGTATGAACTTGAGTAGCAGCCACGTAACCGGCAATACTATCTTCGCTGTTTTTCAGTTCGATATGAGCAGCGCCGTTCAACTCAACAGTATCACCCAGAGTAAAATGGTTATGCTCATGAGCGTTTACGCCAAATGCCGTGACACTTATTGCTACTGCTAAAATTCTTTTCTTCATAATATTTACCTTTTTCGGTTTTAGGCACTGCTGTGCTAACTGATGGGTAAATCTTATGGTTCAGGCGATATAAAATATATTAATCATATATTATATCGCTCATGCAAAATCATTATGAGCTTATGGCGTATCAAGGACTTCTGTTAATACCTCTATCAACCATTGTGTTAGCGGGTCTTTATCATTTTTATAGTGATGATAGAAACAGATGCTCGGCTTGAGAACGTCAGGATTGCCTTCAAATTCTATAGAGCGGAAGACCTCTGGATTGGTAAATCGATAGAGCTGAGAGCACGGAAAGATGGTATCTGAGTTTTGCACAACATCTAAGATACTGGCAGGAAATTCAGAGCGGTAGAGAACCTCTACATCGAAGCCCTTGGCAGCAAAAACCTGCTCGGCATAAGAGAGCTGTGAATTCCAATCGCTTGCAATGATAGTCGTAAATGGATATTGCGCGGCTTGCTCCATGGTAATTATTGTCGAGATATGGGGATGATCTTTTCGAACTAAACAACGAAAGTTGTCTTGAAGGACTCGCTTTTCACGAATTTGTTTATCTTCACTGACGATCTGATAATTAATCCCAAGCTGTACTTGATCTGATTTGAGCTGATCCAACGTTTGTTTTGACCATTGGTGGATTAAAATTTTCAGCTTTGGTGCCAATTCATGAATACGCTTAAAAAACTGATGACCAATAATCGGTGCAAGTAAAGGAGACACCGCTAGCACGACTGTGTGTTCAATATTTGAAGGATCAAACGCTTGGCTTGTGGCAATCGAATTTTCTAACTGAGTAAACAACTCATAAGAGCTTTGATACAGGTTATCCGCGAATGATGTTGGCTCCAGACCAGTAGGCACTTTAACGAACAGTTCATCGTCGAAATAAGTTCTGAGTTTTGAAAGGTGCTGACTCATCGCTGGTTGAGAGCTGAACAAACGTTCAGCCGCTAGCCTCATATTTCGCTCTTGGTAAAGAACGAAAAATATCCTGAGTGCATTTAAATCCATTTGACCGTTCTGCTTGCCCATCTTTACCGCACTGTTTCCTTCTTAGTCTCATCCTATTAAGGCGAAAACAGTGCGATTTGGCAAGTGTTATCCCAATGGATTCACGGCTCTGTTTACTTGCTCCAAGCGAATGGTTGGAACATTGGGTCAAGTGGTGTCTTAGCTACATGGTTAACATAGTTACTGATCACTTTCTGTGACAAGCCAAGAATCACTTCTAGCACTTGTTGTTGGCCATAACCCGCCGCATAAAACGCCTCTAGATCCGCTGTAGAAACATTGCCGCGAGCTCGTACCATGCTCAATGTGAAATCATGCAGAGCCTGAAGCTTTTCTGTTGGCATTGCAGACCCCGTGCGCAAAGCTTCTGTGATCGCCCCATCCACTTTCATAGAATTGGCAATCAAGGTATGAGCTGGAACGCAGTAACGACATTCATGTTCTACGTTGATGGTTTGCCACACTACAGTTAGCTCTTCATTATCAAATGAGCTATTCACAAAATGCGTGTGAAGCTGGTTGTACGCTTTCAGTGTTTCAGGTGCCTCAGCAAGTGTTGCTAACAGATTTGGTACCGCACCCATGGTTTGTTGGGCACCTTGTAAAATTGCTCGTGCTGCTTGTGGCGCTGATTCAATCGTATGACGTTTAAACTCGTTCATTTTTATTTTCCTTTCAGTCTGATCTTGATTACTTGCTAGGTCATCTCCTAGCGAATGAACATACGATAGACTTACTTGAACGAGTGTTCAAGTAATATTTTGAACGGCCGTTCAATATAAGTAGGTGAATTAGACTTAAGAGTTTGATGTAAAAGAATTTTCTTGAAGGTCATATTTTTTCTTCACAAGTGAAGATAGTGTTCGATTTGACCGCTTTACCCTACAAAGCAAAAAACCTATAATTGAACTAGCGTTCAAAATATAGATTCTAGAGCAGTGTATGGGCAAAACAGCTAAATTCGATCGTGAGCAAGTAATCAATCAAGCCACAGACCTTTATTGGCAAAAAGGCTTTCATGCTACGTCCATGCGTAACTTGCAGGATGTGATCGATATGCGTCCTGGTAGTATTTATGCCGCTTTTGGTAGTAAAGATGGCCTGTTTAAAGAGGCACTCAATAACTATACCCAGATGGGCATTGTGCATTTGACTCATTGTTTGGATGAGGCTTCCTCTCCCTTAGAGGGACTAAAAGAGTTCATAAAACACATCGTTATCAACACCAAACATGGCGCCCCAAACGGAATGTGTATGTTGGCTAAGACGATTGCGGAACTGAATGATGAGCATCAGGAGCTACTAGAAGAAGCGAAACAGTGTTTCAAGAAAATGGAGCATACTTTTGTCGATGTCTTGAACCAAGCACAGCAGCACGGCGAGATCTCTCCTGATAAAGACCCTGCTATGCTTGCCAGACATCTTCAAGTCCAGATTGCAGGTCTGCGTACCTATGCGAAAGCCAACGATGATGACGCACTATTGCAAGAGATGATCGACGACATCTTTACTCATCATCCGTTTTAAACTTGCCGGCTGTTTGGCCCAAACTAGCACAATCATATTGACCCAGATTAATAAAAGGTTAACTAGCGCAACATCACACTTTTGAAACCCGTAGAATGCGTGCTCATTTCTAATTTGAGTTAAGAGAACAGCAGTGAGACGCGATCAATTTGAGTTATTGGCACCTGGTGGTGATTTAGATTCTATCAAAGCGGCAATTGCGGCTGGGGCAGATGCTATCTATTGTGGCTTAGATAGATTCAATGCACGTAACCGAGCGACCAATCTTACGTTAGATAACTTAAATGGCGTTCTAAACCTTGCTCACGAGCACAACTGCAAGATATTCCTAACGCTCAATGTGTTGATCTTAGAAAGTGAAATTCCAGCCATCGTGCGTCTACTAAGTCAACTTAATACCACTGCGATTGATGGCGTGATCGTGCAAGACCTTGGCCTTGCTTATATCTTAAAGCATCACTTTCCTTCCCTCGATGTTCATGCCTCGACACAGCTCAATACCCACAATGAAGGGCAGATCCAGTTTCTAAACCAACTCACCGCGAGTCGCGTAAACCTCTCTCGTGAGTTGAACATCAATGAGATCAAGCACCTTGCTCAGTTCGGCAAGCAACATGATGTGTTAATGGAAGTGTTTGTCCACGGTTCGTACTGCATTGGCTTCTCTGGCATTTGTTACATCAGCTCCGCTCGCAATGGCGCATCCGGTAACCGTGGCCGTTGTAGCCAACCTTGTCGTGAACAATACGCCACGACCAATACAGGCAACGACTATCCTCTAAACATGAAAGATAACTCTGCATTTGGCGATTTAGAGGCCTTGGTTGATGCTGGCGTTTATTCGTTGAAAGTAGAAGGCCGAATCAAGAAATCTCACTACGTTTACACCGTGGTCGACAATTGGCGTAAGCAAATCGATCGCTTCTGCGATGGTGTCGAATTATCTAGCGATACCACTGAGCTTTACACCGTGTTTAACCGTGATTTTTCTAACGCCTTTCTGCAAGGCGGTTTTGGTAAAGCGATGTACATCGATAATCCTCGCGACCATGCGGTTACCCACTTCTCGAAGGTGTACCAATGCACCAGCGCCGAGCAGGTAACGCTAGTAAAGAAAAAACTCTATGACGATAAAACAGCGATCATAGAAACCGTCGCGCAAAAGACCGAGTCCATGAAGTTAGAGTCGTCGAATACGGGTGGAGCAAGTCTCAAAGGCGCCATTGACGCCCCGCAACTTAAACCGCTACCACAAGCGTCAGCGACCCCATCGCAAAAGCTATCAGTGCTGATTTCATCACCGTGCGATATTTCCTTGATTAAAGAGAGTGATGCAACCTTTTACTATCAACTGCCAATGGGGCTGACCGCTGAGTGTGATGAACTAATTGAGCTGTTCAAGCAACAGCCTAATCTTCGACCTTGGTTCCCAGCGATTTTAATTGGTGATGACTTCAACGCAGCGCAACGTTTCTTGGCGGCAGTGAAACCTAGCCAGCTTGTGACCAATAACTCAGGCGTTGGGTTTATCGCAAAACAGCTTGGGCTTCGCTGGGTCGCAGGCCCACAAATGAACATCACCAACTCTTATGCGTTAGCATGCCTTGAAGATGAATTTGATTGTACCGGAGCGTTTGTCTCGAACGAGCTCAACATGAAGCAGATGCGCCATATCAAGCGCAGCGACAATATGCAGCTGTTCTACAGTATTTATCATCCAAATACCTTACTGACTAGTCGCCAATGTTTATTCCAACAGACGGAAGGCTGTCGCAAGATTAAAGTCAATAAAGGCTGTTTAAAGCGTTGTGAGAAACGCACCTCGATCATCAATTTGAAAGATAACCCTTATGTGATTCAAAAACACAAAGGCAGTCACAATGCGATTTACAGCGAGCACAATATCTTGAACTTGCAAGTATTAAGCGATCTACCGGACCTGTTCACCGATGTGTTGATTGATCTGCGCGACATTCAGACTGAAACTCAAGTGAGTAGCGGAAAAGCGCAGCTGATTGAGTCGTTTACGACGCTGCTTGATGAGACAAATACGCACAACAGTCAGTCACTGTATTCAGTCATTAAACCCACGACCAATGCGCAATATTTGAAAGGGATCTAAGTCCTAGTACGCTCAACAATCTCATCTTTTAAGGCCCAAGTTTTAAACTCAGCCTTAATCGGTTAGCCTGTGTGATTATTCAGGGAAGAAGAGAACAATCAATGGGTGTAGACTATCAAAAGCGGCTGATTCCGGTTATCCGTTACCTCGAACAAAACTACAATCAGCCTCTTAACCTGCCCGAAGTCGCTGCCTTGGCAAACCTCTCTCCTTATCACTTTCATCGCACCTTCAAAGCGGTGCAAGGAGAAACACTGGCCGACTTCATTCGCCGATTAAGACTTGCAGCAGCAGCCGATGAGTTGTTCAAAACCAAACAACCCGTCCTCAACATTGCGCTAGAATTTGGCTTTTCTTCTTCGCAAAGTTTAGCCAAAGCGTTCAAGCAACATTACGGTGTTACGCCGACCGCTTTTCGTGATTGTAAGAACTATCAAGAGTTTTCAACGCTGGCACAAAACAGCAAGATTGGACACACCTTGCGCAAGATTGGAAACGAAAGCGACATGACGACTCCATATACTGGCTCTGAACCAACGACATGGAGAAAGACAATGGAAATGCAACAATTTGACGCGACGAAGCTGGCTTACGTACGAGTTACGGGGCCTTATGGTGAAGGCTATGAAGAGCCAGCAAATCGCTTGTATCAATGGGCTGGAATGAAAAACTTGGCAGGAAATACCTGTATCTTTATCTACCACGATAATCCAGAAGTGACCCCCAATGATAAATGCCGCACCGATATTTGTTTAATGGTCCCTGCCGATACGCAAGTACCGAGTGGGATTGAACTGCAGGACTTTCCTGGTGGGCAATATGCCGTCATGCGTCAAAACATCACCGAGCACAATCAGTACGCTAAAGCATGGGATGATTTGATGAGTAAGGTGATTGAAACTGGCGTAGAAAACGATGACCGCCCTTGCTTCGAGCTTTATCACAGCTACGATCCGCAAACTCAGCACGCCGATGTAAGCTTCTGCACTGCAATTAAGTAAGACAACGCCTGCGAATTGACTTAAGTGAGTTCGCAGGCTCCTGATTATAAACGATACTCTTTAAGCTCACCTTTATCTGTAATGGTCGCATTGGCTAGCTTGTTGCCATAAATATCTTTAAAACCGATATCAATCGAGTTACTCGCGTGGACAATTTTAGTGATCAGGATATCGCCAACATCATTGTTCAAGGTGAGGTAGTAATGCACATTGCGGCTGCAAGGGATGACTTTTTCTTTAAAAGTTTTGCTGATGTAGTACGTTGACTCACTGTTTAGCTCTACGCCATGCTTCTTAACGATATCCACCAAACTGGTGATGATCGTGCCGACTTTCTTCAATTCACTGGTTAAAATCATCATTGCCTCCAATCAATCATTGAACCCAACTGAGCACCCCAAAATGGATAGGTTTGGGCGCATTGTTTGCCACCAGCAATAGACAACTCAGAAAAAACGGCAGCATAAGGAACATTCAATTTATTCATGTTTATTTTTGATTATTTTGTTGTGTCTTATTCAAGCTATCTTGAGAGCATTTTCTGAAAAAGTAATTTAAAGTTGCATTTTTGCTCGGTATTTTCGAAGTATTCTCCATGGCTAATTAAAATAATGATTGTTTTCAATCAGTAACCCAAAAAGTCAGCCCTCTCCCAAAGAGCTAGAATGGTAACAGGTCAATTTTCAATAACTCAGTTACCATGATCTAAATCAGGTTGTTATTTATTACTTATCAAAAATTAAAACGTATTTTCAATATGTTAGAGGGTGAAAAATTAACTTTCGCAGGCAGGCAATCAGAATAAATAGAGAGTATTTGGGCTCAATATAGGGATAGTAATTGGATAATTATTCGGCACCAAACACAACAAAAACCTAATTCACCGATCGTTTAGCTACCCTGAAGTAAAAAATCAGGTAAAACTTTCGTGATCCTAATTCTGAAATTTACCATTAGTGGAAAATCACCAACCTGAGTTGCGAGTCCTTTCACAGTTTATTAATCGTTTGAATTTAAGCTACAAAATCACCTGTCTTACTGTTCAAAATAATAAAACTAGGACTTCTCTATGAAGAAAAAACTCCTTGCCATCGCACTTGGAGGCGTCATTTGCTTAGCTTCTGCCCCATACACCTTTGCAGCTAATGATAGTGCTGTTCAATCTTCCGATAACTACGCCCAACTCATCACTAAACGTCAAGTTGTAGACCAGCTTTTGAGTGATGCAGTGGACGCATTCAAATCTCCTTCGCGTATCTCTCACGCTGGTTTCACCGCGAAGATGCCAAGTAATATGGAGATTGTCACCGACCGATTACTAGAAGCCTACCAACTTGAGCCGTACCGAACTGACTTACTCATTTCAGCTGCAAACGCACAGATCTATAACAAGAACGTCGAGCAAGCAATTGAGCTGTTCGAACAAGCTCTTTCTGTTGCGCCAGATGATGTCGACTTGCACGCTTATCTAGCGGTATGGCAACGCTTTGAAGGCAACCAGGCCGAGTCCAACAAACATATGGCAACGCTGTCCAAGCTGAATGCAGGTAAAGCGGCTGACATCAAACGCATCTTTACTACCGTAGATCGTGTCGTGGCAACACCACTGAAAGAAAAAGCAGACAACGGTAAGCTGGATGACAAAGGCGCAATTGTCACTTTGGGCTACGCACTAAATCCCGATGGCTCTATGCATCAAATACTTGTCGAGCGCCTAGAAACGACATTACAAATGGCGAAGGACAACCCAGATGCTTTAATTGTATTGACCGGTGGCGTGCCTAAAAATCATAAGACCGAAGGTAAGTTAATGGCTGACTGGTTGATTGAAAAAGGCATCAAGAAAGAACGAATTATTGAGGAAAATTACGCCACCAGCACGGTGGGTAATGCGCTCTTTAGTAGCTATGCCTTAGCACGCCACAATATTCAGCATGCGACGATTATTAGCTCGGCAAGTCACGTTCGTCGTGGTCAAACTCTATTTGAAATCGCAAGCTGGCAGACAGGCCCACAAGACATCACCTTTGACACGGTAAGTTATCCTGACAAGCCACTCAAAGAGTTAACCAAAGCCAGTGCCAGCGAACTGCTTGGCATCTACCGTGATGCACTGCGTACTTATGGTATGTGGAGCTACCGCTCATACCCGCTCGAATCACGATAAAAGCCTGTCGAATCAAAAAGCCTGCACTCGCAGGCTTTTTTGCCCTATTGATACCGAAGGCGCTGACTAATCAAACCGCAACACTCTGGATTTGAGAGTGCTGAATAAAGAACACATCATGTAATGCGCAAATGGAAGGTTGGTACTCTTCATCATCAACAACAAACTGAACATTCACATTTCGCATTGAAGAGTGAACTGCGACTGGTGTGATATTTTTCTCCATTAATGCCAGTACACCTTTCGCAAGGGCTTGGTTGGTATCAAATTGTGACCCAATTGCAGATATTAGCGCAACCATTCGACCTTTTATATTGGCGTTAGGAAATCTCTTTTCAGTTTTGTACAACACCTTGTTCAAAGCTTCATTGCTCCCAGTAAGATAGTAGGTCATTGAGTTGGCATTCATCTCTTTACCAACCAATTTCACTCGTGCATCCGTTATGATTTGCATAAGTTCATAACTGACATTGTCGACGCAACCCACCATGGCTTGATCGAAAAGGTGCAAAGCAAAGACTTTCTCTTTACCAGCGATGATCTCCACCCTATCCACTGTGGGGCGAAAAGCGCCTGAGATTAACGTGCCAGAGTGCTCTGGTTCGAAAGTGTTTTTGATTTGAAGTTCAATCCCACTTTCACGCAGACCGGCAGCCGCATTCGGGTGGATTGCTTCCATGCCGAGATTAGCCAGTTGATCCGCTACATCATAGTTTGTTTTACCAAGAGGTCTCACCCGATCAGAGCCGACAACACGAGGGTCTGCGGAACTTAGGTGATATTCTTTATGGATAATGGCTAAGTCAGCTTGGGTTAATGATGCGACTCGACTAAACGTCATTTCGCTATAACCACGGTCATACGTCGACATTAAACCTTCTTTACAAGAGGCGTAACCCGTAACAATAGGTAACTCAATGCTCATATCGATGTCTGAAAATGCGTTAACGATACATTCATCTAAACTACTTGGTGCCTGAGTATCCCAACCAGATAGGTCAACAAATCTTGCGTTAACGCCTAAGTTTTTAAGCTTCAGTGCGGTGTTATACGCACTATGAACTTCACCAATAGACGCAAGAAATTCTCTGACTTGAGGAAGGTAATGTCGCAGCGAGAACTGACCATATTGGCAAGTTTCTAGAATGTTTGAAATACAGGTTTTCGCTTCAGAAATTCGTGAACAAATAAACTTATCGGCTCGTAAGCGGTTCATTGGATCGGCAAAGATATTCTCGTTTACCAATAACATTCTTTGCTCTACGTAATCTAATGCCGCTTTCCAAGTATCGTCTCTTTTTGCAACTAATTGATAAACACCCGGCTTACTGGTTTTCTTGCATTCAAGCAAAGCGTCGGTAATCCCTCCGTAAGCAGATACCACGAACACTCGGTTGTAGGTGTCTTCATCGCTATTTTTGATCAATATGTTGTCTAGCACTGCATCGAATGCAGACATTGAAGTACCGCCGATTTTCTCTACGGTATAAGTCATGGTAAGTCCTTTTGGGTGCACATCTTTAGAAATGTAGCTAGGCCAACTAAGGGCCTAGCTCATAGGAGGAGAGTTAATCAATCAGCGGGTAAACGCCGTTTTCATCGTGCGTTTCTTTGCCTGTGATCGGCGGGTTAAACACACACGCCATCACCATTTCTTTCCCTTTGTAAGCACGAAGATAGTGTTCATCATGCTTGTCTAGAATGTAAAGTGTGCCTGGTTTGATTGGATAGGTTTCGCCACCAACCACTTCAATTTCACCCTCGCCACTCATACAAAAGACCGATTCCAAGTGATTCTGATAGTGGATATGCGTCTCTGTATTTTCAAAGATCGTTGTGATGTGAAATGAAAAGCCCATGTTGTCATCTTTAAGCAACATACGAACACTTTCCCATGTCTCTGACGCTACTCTACGCTCGCTGTCTCGGCACTCTTCTAATGTACGAACAATCATCTTTACTTCCCTAATTACGATGCTTTCTTAAACTGTTGTTGGATAACGATTTCAACCGCTCTCTGGAAAATCTCTAAACCTTGTTTCAGTTCGGATTCGGTAATGGTCAGGGGGGCAAAAAACTTGATGATCTCATCATCAGGACCTGCGGTTTCAATAACCAAACCATGCTCAAAACATGCTTTTGCTATCTCACCTGCTAATTCACCATTACAACACTCAATGCCAATCATCATTCCACGGCCTTTTTGTTTCACGAATAAACCGCGGTGTTGCGCTATGGTAGAGGCGATCACGTCTGATACTAAGGCTGAACAATTTGCAATGTGGTGTTCGAATGGCTGACTGTTAGCCCAATACGTCTCGATTGCTTTAGTCGCAGTAACAAAAGCATGATTATTGCCACGGAAGGTGCCGTTGTGCTCGCCAGGTTTCCAAATGTCGAGCTCAGGTTTCAACAATACAATCGCCATGGGTAAACCGTACCCACCGATCGACTTAGATAAAGTCACCATATCTGGCTTAATGCCCGCAGACTCAAAACTGAAGAAAGTGCCGGTACGTCCACACCCTGCTTGAATATCATCGACAATCAGTAGGATATCGTGTCGTTTGCAGAGGTCACTTAGACGCTGTAGCCACTCATTTGAAGCAACATTAAGTCCGCCTTCACCTTGGACAGTTTCCACCAACACAGCAGCAGGCATATCAATACCAGCGGAGTTATCTCTTAGCATTGTTTCAAACAGGCTAAGTCCATCAATATCGGCATAACCCTCGAAAGGAATACGTGTGACATTGTTAAGACTCACTCCCGCACCTTGTCGGTGATGTTGGTTGCCCGTTGCCGCCAAAGCACCCGCTGTACAACCATGAAAACCATTGGTGAAAGCAACAATTGAACTGCGGCCTTTTGCTTTTCGAGCCAGTTTCAGTGCAGCTTCAACGGCGTTGGTACCCGTTGGCCCAGTAAACTGAATTTTGTAGTTGAGATCTCTAGGCTCAAGAATATGGTTTTGTAGCGCGGTAAGAAACTCAGCCTTGGCACCTGAATGCATGTCGAGTCCATGCGTAATACCATCTGACTCAATGTAATCGAGCAAAGCTTGCTTAAATATCGGGTTGTTATGGCCATAGTTAAGTGAACCAGCTCCAGCAAGAAAGTCTAAGTACTTGTCCCCTGACTCGGTTTCGAGCCAACAACCTTTCGCTTTAGTGAATACCACTGGGAAGCTGTTGCAATAAGAACGTACGTTTGATTCTTGCTTATGAAAAATATCCATGATTAGACCGTTTATTTATCCTTTAATTGGCGTGTTATCTATTGAGTGGGATGCGATACAAATACTCCGTATCATGCTTCCCTTTAAAATGTGTCGTGTGATCGAGAAATGTTGAAACGCTGCCTTGCTGACCATTTTGCGTATCGACCTTTTTGAATAGTGCCCAAGACGCCCCGTTATCACGGGTAATCGTCGTTTCAATCGCTTTAACCCCCTGCAAAGCCTCTCTTGATAGAAGCGCTCTGAGCATTTGGTGCGCAAGCCCTTTGCCACGATGTTTTGGAGAAACTGCAACCTGCCAGACGAAAAGAGTGGTTGGGTCTTCAGGTTTTAGGTAACCAGAAATAAAGCCAGATACTTCGCCATCATAACGAGCGATCAAGCACGTTTTGCTAAAGTGAGTAGACTGCAAAAAATTACAATAGGAAGAATTAGTATCAAGTGGTGGGCATTGTGCGATGAGGTTAAAGATGTCATCACCATCATCTGCGCTAGGTTCGCTGAAAGAACCATGTTTTTCGGTTTCTCCCCCTATCTCAGGGAAAGCCACCCAGGGAGCTGAAACGATCATAGGAATGTGCATTTACTTTGTACTCTAAACAAAATTCACATCTATTATCGCTCTAAACATGCTCCAAAAAGCAACATTTAGTCGAGAAATGCCACACAAATATGAGCCACGTCACATTAAAACACCAAAAACCAAACACCACCACTTGTTAGAACACTAACATTTAGAGTTATTAGGATTATTGAGGCCAAATAAATTGCTAGGCCGAGTTCAAATAACTAATCACTCGTGCAACTAAAGTTCACAGCAATGATCCAAACACAAGAAAGAGGGAGCAAACCATTAACAATCAAAAACTTAATGATTAGCCATTTGAAGGGCAGGTTAATGCTAAATTAACCAATTTAATTTAATTAAGTGCCTTGGGGGTATGAACGCAGCCAATAATGCGATTTATTAATTAGAGTACAAATAAAAATTAGGCAGGGTTGAATCAGTCGGCTGCACGGTATTAGCAAGAAGCAGATAGACCTGACTGCGAGCAAAATGAAGCCCTGAATTAGAGAAAAGTCCGCTAACGTGTACAATCACATATCCACCACTCATTTGGATACCCACTATGACCGACGAATCTTTTGAGCATGCTCTGGGCTTTCACTACCAGGCAAGTGCCAATAATGTTCATATCTCTCGCAATGGATTAACCGTCACAACGTTAAGAGGCAAAACGGCTCAAGACTTCATGGTTAAAATTGCGGATATGAACGACAATGACGGCCAACAGCTCATGGCACGGGTCACGGGCAACTACAAACGTGGCAACGAAAAAAACGCCAAATCCAAACAGAACAATAAATACCGCTAGCTAGTTTAAGCATGTTGAACTAATAGCAATACAAAGCGAGAAAAAGAACGACATGGAATTAAGTCAACGCCTTACACACGCTCTCAACAATAACCTTCGCTGGTGCCAAACCGTTGCAGAATTGCATAACATTCCCCATGAGGCACAAGCATCACTGTGGCGATCACAGCAAGCGATGCCAACGTTTTTTCCTAACCTAGTGACCTTAAGCCCCGAACTGACAACGGATGAACTACAAAATGTGCTGCCTCAAAGCGGCGCTTATTTCATTAAAGACAGTTTTGCCACAATGAAGCTCGAAGGAGATGAGTTCATTAAGTTATTTGATGCGCAGTGGTATTGCGCACCGGCGTTACTCGACCATGGTAAACAGCAAAGCGGAATCGAAATCACAGAAGTAATCGATGCAGCGCAGTTAAAGCAATGGGAGTCGCTATGGCGTGGAGAAGAGACATTTGACCGCATCTACACCAATGCATTCTTAGACAATAAAGCGACCCGGTTCTTTACCGCCTCTGACGGTGAAGAGATCGCGGGTATCACGAGCTTTTATGATGCGCAGTCAATTGGTATTTATAACCTATGGGGTAATGCCACACTGTTGCCTGAACTTATCAGCCATATTAAGCCGCTCTACCCGAGCTCTATGATTGTGGGTTACGGCGATGAAGAGGAAGTGAAGCGGTTACAAAGCGTGGAGTTCGAGGCGCTTGCACCACTCTCCGTTTGGGGACGCTTTTAAGCTTAATTAAGCATTGCTCTTAACACCGCACCCTTTGATCACAAGCTGGGTAATAAACTGCGCAGCTTGTCGATAATCTTCACCATCAAGCGCTTCTTTCTGCATAACATTACAAATTTGCCAGCCAAAGTCTGCATACGTCTGAGTCGCAGCCCAAATGGTGAACATGAGGTGATGTGGCGGCACATCATCCATCAAACCTTGCTGTGACCAAGTAGAGAACTTGTCGATGATCATTTGCGATTGTTTAAATAGTTCATTTGCAATGTCTTCTGGCAGAACCTTAGCTCCTGACATTACCTCATTGGCGAATACCTTAGAAGCGTAAGGATGCTCTTGCGAGATACGAAGTTTGGCTTCGATATATTGGCTAAGAGCTTCAACGGGGTCGGTGAGTTCTTCAATCGGGCGAGAGGCTTCTAACAAAGGCTGTGTAACGGTTTGCAATACCGCATAATAGAGCTTGTCTTTAGAGCTGAAATAGTAGAATACGTTCGCTTTGGCAATGTCTGCCGCCTTGGCAATATCAGCGATTTTGGTTGCTGCATAACCGTTTAGCGCAAAGTGTTCACTGGCAACGTCGATAATCAGTTCCTGATTTTTCTGCCTAATGCGAGTCATCCGAGATCCTTATAGTTCCTACTCTGCTCCAGTGTAAGCATTATATATCTGATGACAAGCCCTATACGTTGGAGACGCCTTACAGCTCTTAGAAAGCAGTCATCATTCAATTACACAAGTTGCTGAACTAACAGACTTTGGCTCTGAGAGCATCTATAGGAAGAACTTTAAAACGGAATTCGATGTCTCTCCATCGGAATGGCGAGCGCACTTCCAAGGGAAAGATAAGCTTAAACGGTAATTCCCTCTTGGAGAAATTACCATTTAAGTAGCCATAAAAAGTAACTTGCAACTACCAGTATTGATATTGGTTATCATTTAAATTAGCATTCGTTATTAATATTTTGCTACAAATTCGTTTGATATATGACGAAATGCGTAGCAACGGACTACGCTCTGTCCGCTACTGTTTTAATATTAATGGAATGATTTAATGAACCGACTCAAGCAACTCTCCTCACTCCTGTTAGCAGCAATGCTTTCATTTGGTGTCACCGCACAAGAACAGCGCTCTGTCGTTGATGAAAAAGGCACATTCGCTATCACTGGTACTCCAACGCGAGTTGTGGCACTTGAATACTCATTTGTTGATGCTCTTGCTTCAGTCGGTGTCTCGCCTGTTGGGGTGGCCGATGACAAAGATGTTAATCGCATCCTTAAGTCAATTCGCGATCAGATCTCTCCTTGGACCTCAGTCGGTATGCGCCCTCAGCCCAGTTTAGAGATCATTGCTCAGCTTAAACCCGATCTCATTATCGCCGACGTACAACGTCACTCTCCTGCCTATGATGATCTATCAAAAATCGCACCGACCTTGATTTTAAAAAGCCGTGGCGAAAACTATCAAGAGAACCTTGAAGCAGCATTAAAGATCGGTATCGTTCTTAACAAAGAAGCGGAAATGAAGCAGCGTATTAACCAGCACAAATCATTGATGGCCGAATACAAAACCAAGTTCTCTAGCCAACAAACCATGCAATTTGCGGTTGTAACACAAAAAGGCATGTGGATGCATGGTCCGGAATCTTATGCGGGTAGCGTATTAACTAACCTTGGCATTCAAAGCCCAATGCCACAAGAGACTAAAAAAGCCTACGTTGAAGTAAGCTTAGAGCAGCTGTTAAAAGTAAATCCAGATTGGTTGTTACTTGGTCCATACAGCGATGAAACCATCGCCGATACTTGGCAGAAAAACCCACTATTCAATCTACTTAACTCTCAAAAGCAACAACAAATTATCACGGTCTCCCCTCAAGTTTGGTCCCTCAACCGTGGCATGAATGCCGCTGAAGAAATCGCACAAAACCTCGATACGATTCTTAATAAATCATGATCGAAAAAACGACGTTCCCCCGGCAGCGTATGCTACTGGGGTGTTTGACTGCCGCCTTCATACTGATGGCAGGTACCATCTCATCAATGGTTAGCTACTCTTCTTTCGAGCTAACCATTGGTCACCTAACCAACTACCTATTTCACTTTGATAGTTCAAGCATGGAGCAGCAGATCCTAGCGACGCTAAGGGCGCCGAGAGTGCTCACCTCGATGTTGATTGGCGTTAACCTCGCGATAGCAGGGCTGTTAATGCAAGGTCTAACAGCGAACCCGTTAGCGTCTCCAAGCATCTTGGGTATCAATGCCGGCGCTTCATGCTTTATCGCTTTAACCTCGATGAACCTGGCTTTCTTACCTGAGCTCCCACTCTCTATTAGTGCTCTACTTGGCGGAACGCTAAGTGGCCTGTTGGTGTTATCACTCGGCGGTTTTTTCAGTGCGAAGTCTCATCCTATTAAACTCATTCTTGCCGGTATTGCAGTCAATGCTCTGCTTATTGGCGTGACACGAAGTGCGCTGATTCTGGCAGATGATATGGCCTATAGTGTTTTGACTTGGCTAGCGGGCTCTATCTCCAACATTACTTGGCAAGATTGGGGCACCTTTTGGCCAGTGAGCTTAGTCGGTATTGTGATTACTGTCAGCCTTGCCCGCAGCTTAAATTTACTGGCGCTGGGCGATGATATTGCCGTTGGTCTGGGTGTGAATATTTCCAAAACTCGGCTGATCACTTGTATAGCGATTTTACTGCTTACCACCTCGAGTGTCGCGATTGCGGGCCCAATCGCTTTTGTTGGTCTATTGGTGCCCCACATCGCACGTAAATTAGTTGGTAGCAACCATTTCATTTTGATCCCTACTTCAGCTCTCGTCGGAGCAAGTTTACTCCTGTGGTCTGACGTAATTTCTAGAATGGTCGCCTTTCCTGCTGAAACCCCTGTTGGTGTTATCACTGCACTCATTGGCTCACCATTTTTCATTGCTCTGGCCGTAAGGAGTAAAATGTCATGATTCAGCTTAAAGTCTCAATGTTAGTCGGCACTTTACTGATTTGTGCTATCGGTAGCCTGTTTATTGGCGGTACACCGCTAGAATCGAGCGCGGTTATCGACACGCTATGGAACGGCGGCGATCTTAACTTTATCGTCAATGAATACCGTCTACCTCGATTTTTACTTGCGATCGGTGTGGGGGTTGGACTTGGAGTTTCAGGCGCATTAATTCAAGGTGTCTTGCGCAACCCACTTGCTTCTCCAGATCTAATGGGGATTAGTGCCGGTACAGGTTTTGCTGCAACGCTCCTCTTAGTTTACATCCCGGATGCCTCCCTGCCACTACTCGCCAGTGTTGCGATCTCTGGAGGAATTGCAGCAGCCATTTTCATCCTTGCCATTGCCTACAAATACAACCCAACTCCGGCTCGTTTAGCACTTATCGGCATCGCTATTAGTGCGTTTATTTCAAGTGGTATCGATTTTCTACTCATCGTCCATCCAGTTGAAATTAATACCGCTATGGTATGGCTAACTGGCAGTTTATGGGGGCGAAACTGGTCTCAGATGCCCCTTATTTGGGTCAGCTTAGCCTGCTTGATTCCTTGCGCGATGTATCTTGCTTGGCGACTCGATCTTATGGGTTTGGGAGAGGAAGCGGCAACAACCGTGGGAGCGCAACCTGAGCGTACCCGTTTTATCGCCCTAATCTTGTCTGTACTGCTGGCCAGTGTCAGCGTTGCGGTGTGCGGGACCATTAGTTTTGTTGGCTTACTCTCTCCGCATTTAGCCAGACTGCTGTTTGGTCACAACCACAAGCTACTACTCCCAATGTCAGGCGTAATTGGTGCGTTGCTGGTGGTGATCGCCGATACACTCGCTCGTGGTATCGATCCGCCGCTTGAACTCCCTGCCGGCGTTCTTACGTCATTAATTGGCGCACCTTATTTCATCTTTTTGCTGCAGCGTTACCAAGGTTGGAAATAATGATTAAAACCCAGCAACTGTGTGTCTCTTATGGTAAAGACACTGTCATTGAGAACTTAGACCTTGAGATCCCTGAAGGTAAAATCACCGCACTTATTGGCCCCAACGGCAGTGGAAAATCAACGCTACTCAAAACCTTGTGCCGAATTAACAAGGGGTTTGTCGGCCATCTGTCTGTATTTGATAAACCGATTCAACACTACGCCGATAAAGAGCTCGCCAAGTACATCTCTTTGCTTCCTCAGGTGCTGACTACACCTGAAGACATCACGGTTCGTCGATTGGTCGAGTATGGCCGTTCGCCGTATTTGTCCTACTGGGGAAAGCTGACACAAGACGATCATCAAAAAGTCGATAAGGCGATAGAAGAAACACAAATTCAGTCGCTGGTTGATAAGAAAGTGGATGCGCTCTCTGGGGGGCAACGACAGAGAGTTTGGATAGCGATGGTTCTTGCTCAGGACACTCCAATAGTCATGCTTGATGAGCCAACCACTTACCTAGACTTATCTCACCAAGTTGAACTGATGAAGTTGATTCAAAAGCTCAACGCGAAAGGGAAAACCATTATTGTTGTGCTCCACGACTTAAACCAAGCCTGTCGCTACTGCGATCACTTGGTGGTACTGAAATCAGGAAAAGTCGCCACAACGGGATCACCTGAACACGTCTTTACCGAATCACTGCTACGAGATGTTTTCGATCTCGACGCGGTTGTTATGTCGGATCCGATCTCAAATAAGCCGATGTGTATTAATCTATAAGCCTTGGCGAAAAATAGCCATTACGCCTAACAAAAAATGGCCACGTTATGTGGTAAACAGGCAAAAAAACGCAGCTTATTGAAAGCTGCGTTATTAATATTTATTTGCTGTCCACTTCTTTTAATCGTGCGGTAAAGTGACGCAACACTTCGGGCTCATATTCGAAGTCGAGCCCTTTGACGTTTTCAGCGTTGGCTTTCACTTGCTCAAAGGCTTCAATAATGAAGTCCATATGCGTTTGCGTGTAGGTCGCGCGCGGGATCGTTAGGCGCATCAGTTCAGCAGGACATGGCATTTGCTCCCCCGTCGCAGGATCGCGTCCAAGCAACAGTGAACCAATTTCGACAGCGCGTATACCGGCAACCTTGTATAGCTCACAAGCCAATGCATGCGCAGGGAACTGATGGGATGGGATATGAGGTAACAACTTACCTGCATCAACAAATGCAGCATGACCACCCGCTTGTTGGCAAACCACGCCAATGGCTTCTAAACCTTCAACCAAATACTGCACCTGACTGATACGATACGCTAACCATTCCTGACGCATGCCATCGTATAGGCCGACCGCCAAACGCTCCATTGCACCGCCTTCTAAGCCACCATAGGTAGGGAAGCCTTCTTGCACGACACACAAGGTGCGACACTCGTTATAAACGTCGAGCATGCTGTCATTTTTAAAGCACAACAAGCCACCCATTTGCACCATGGCATCTTTTTTCGCAGACATGGCCAGCGCGTCGGCATACTTATAGCTTTCGCGAGTAATCTGCTCAATACTCCAATCTTGGTAACCCGATTCACGCTGTTGAATAAAGTAGGCGTTTTCAGCAAAGCGCGCTGAGTCCATAATCACCGGAATATCATAGCGCTGAGCAATCTCATACACTGCTTTCAAGTTAGCGATGGATACAGGCTGTCCACCCGAAGAGTTACAAGTGATCGTACTAACAATATAAGGTACGTTTTGAGCGCCTACTTCTAATATTGCGTGCTCAAGCTTTTCTAGGTCAAAGTTACCCTTAAAGTCGGCATTAACCGCGGTATCAAACGCTTCTTCGGTATAGACATTTTTTGCAACACAACAATTAATTTGCGTATGTCCCTGAGTGGTATCAAAGAAGTAATTAGATAGAGCCACCATTTTATTGCGATCGAGGCCTTTCTCTTTTTCACGCTTTTTAATCAGTACTGGAATGTAAATTTGCTCAGCGCCACGTCCTTGGTGGGTAGGAATCGTATGCTGGTAGCCAAAGATATCGCTGACTGCATCTGCTAAGGCGAAGTAACTGCGACTACCGCTGTAGGCCTCATCTCCTCTCAGCATTGCAGCTTGCATTTCCTGGGTAATCGCGCCTGTGCCACTATCGGTGAGAAGATCAATAAACACATCATCACTATTAAGAAGAAACGGGTTCATCCCTGCTTTTAAAATTGCCTGTTCACGATATTCTCTGGTGGTACGTTTTACAGGTTCAATAACACGAATACGAAATGGTTCTGGGAGATGTTTGAAATTTTCCATGAATAATCCCTAATATATAAGTATAGCTTTCACTCTCTACCAAATAATTTATTCAGAAAAGATTTAGTCTATTATTCCCAGACAAAACCGTACCTTGGATATATAAATCCAAAATATAATTAAACTGGAAAATGAACCCATACGTTAGATCATCAACAAACACCTATAACAAAGACAGGTGAGTCAATATCGATAATGTGATGGGTTATGTGCACGAGGCGTGCGAAGGCTATAACTTAATGAGGGAAGAATAGTGCAATTTTATAATCGAGGGTAAACCAAACACTAGAATTATTGTATTTTTTCATGTTACCTCCTTATTGATAATAAAATGCTACAGTAACAAGTTAAAGATAATCATAATTCATATAATTGGTAATTTTTAAATTCATCAAATGTGACACTGTCGACAAAATAATGACCATGGTAAAGAGAGTAGCAATAGTAGCCATGAAGGGGCCTACAAAATTCAGGCTATTCATTACCCATCAATAAGCTAATGAAACAATGACATTAGTTGCAATAAATAAAGTTTCACATTAAACAAGTTAGACAGCAAGCCAATTCAATTATTGGCTAACCCCTATTCGCCAGATTACTCAAATACCACCTTACCTCTAACGATCGTCATCCAAACCTCCGTTGCTTTAATTTCCTCAGGAGGTAACAAGGTAATGTCACGGGATAACACCGCAAAATCCGCCGACTTGCCTACATCAATCGAGCCTGTAACCTCCTCAATCCCCAAACTCTTCGCTGCATTGATAGTGTACGCCTCGAGCGCAGCAATAGAGTCTGGCAACCCAGTATCTCCCATAATAATACTATTGCCGATACCAATGAGTGGATTAATATCATGAACATTCCAATCACTGCTTAAGGTAACGTTAGCACCAGTGTCGAATAATACTTTTAGGTTCATCAACGCACGTGTACGCTTTGCTCCTAAGAACGCTTCAGCCCATTGATGTTCATGATAAGCGACATAATCAGAACCCACTTGGAAATCAGCCGTCACATTCAGCTGGGCAAAGCGAGGAAGGTCTTTAGAGTTAACTAGCTCTACATGAGTTAAAGTGTAATCTTTCTCGCTACCTTGCTCACGGACAGACTCAATCGCATCCAATGATTCACGAATGGCTCCATCACCAATCGCATGAATGTGCGCCCCATATCCGATTTTGTCGAGCTCCTTAAGCCACTTCGACATTGCTTTAGGTTCAATATAATTAAGCCCGTATGGCTCATCAGGAATGTAAGTAAAAAGGTAGGGGGCCAGCGTCTTTGCGGTACCGTTAATTAAGATCCCATCACTGTACATTTTGACCTGATCCACCAGCAATAACTGAGCGCTATCCTCCGAGTGAATTGATTTTAGGTATTTTAACTGTGCTGGCATTGGCTCGGTGGGATAGATCCAAGGCCTTAATGACACGCGCGCGGTTAAATCACCATTTTGTTCTGCTTTCTTCCAAACTTCGTACCAACCTCGTTTCCAATACAGGCGTCCATCACCTACGGTGGTAATCCCGTATGCTCTTGCCTGCTCCAATCCTTGCATCAACCCTTGGTAACTTTGCTCAAATTGATCGCGTAAGCTGTTCCACGCAAGCTCAACAACAAGATCACCCGCGTTATCGAGTAAGATCCCAAGCAGCTCGCCAGTCTCTTCATCCTTTAATATCTTGCCCCCTTGTGGATCTGGGGACTCTCTTGTGATGCCTGCTTGCCTTAACGCCGCAGAGTTAACCCACATCGAGTGAGACGTTTGCTCCATAAAAATCACAGGCTGTTCAGGAAATATAGAGTCAATCACTTGCAGTGGCGTGCTGCCATCTTCATCGGCGAGTATGGATTCAATAGAAAAGCCATACCCCATGATCCACTCACCTCGTGGGGTCTGCTTTCGGCACGCTTTAAGGTAAGAAACTTGACCTCGTAGCCCTTCATCAAGACTTAATTCGCATTGAGAGCCTGCATCTGAAGCAGCTTCGAAGACATGATTATGGTTATCGATAAAACCGGGAGAGACAAAACCGCCTTGCAGATCAATAAGGTTGGTCGAATCATCAATAAGAGCATCCATCTCTTCAGTATTTCCCACCTGCAGAATTTTACCATCGGTGACAGCAACGGAATTGGCGTTTGAATGTCCGTAAATCACCCCGTTGGTTAAGAGCATATCTGCAACTTGTGCAGAGAATGCAGGAACGCTCACCGTCAGACCTAACGCTATCGCCAACCTACCTTTCATCGCTTAACTCCTTTTCTGCGCCAATCACACCAATAGCTCAAGTATAAGGGGATAATAGCAGTGAGGTATTCAATAAACCGCCCCTTGGAAATCTTTCTGATAAACACATACAAAAACGGCCGCTAACTAGCGGCCGTTTACAGTGTAAAATCGCAATTTATTTGAACGTCATCGCCAACGCTGCAGCGACATTGCGAGAAGTCATCTCGACATTAAACGCCGCTTCTTTAAGTGCCGTTGGCAAGTCTGTGGCCCCGAGTACAACGCTATATACCGCATCTAAACCGTGGTCGTGAACCACTCGACAGTCTTTAGCAGTGCTACCTGCAATGCCAATGACAGGTAGGTTATAGAGCTTAGCCGTGCGCGCCACACCAATTGGCGTTTTGCCATGAATGGTTTGGCTATCAATGCGTCCTTCCCCAGTAATCACTAAGTCAGCATCTTTGACCACTTCCGCCAGATTCACCGCATCCATCACGATATTAATACCAGGACGAAGCGTTGCATCAAACAAACCGAGTAACGCAGCACCAAGACCACCTGCTGCGCCCGCTCCCGATTGATGAATCACATCTTTACCGTTAGTTTGTCGAATCACGTCAGCATAGTGCGCAAGATTGGCATCTAACTGCTCGATCATCTTCGGCGTCGCGCCTTTTTGTGGGCCAAATACATGTGAAGCGCCTTTCGGTCCGCACAATGGGTTATCTACATCACAAGCGACTTCAAGCTGAACGCTCTCTAAGCGCGGATCTAAGTCTGACAGATCAATAGCAGCCAGCTTTTCAAGCGCACCGCCACCGTAGGCTAACTCTGCACCTTGCGCATCTTGCAAGCGAGCACCTAAGGCCTGAGCCATACCAATACCACCATCATTGGTCGCACTGCCGCCAATACCAACAATGATGTGTTTCACTCCAGCATCAAGCGCGGCTTTAATCAGTTCACCGGTACCATAGGTGGTCGTCAACAAAGGGTTACGCTTTTCTGGTTCAACCAAATGAAGACCAGAAGCGGCCGCCATCTCAATCACAGCGGTAGAGCCGTCACCCAATAAACCATAGAAGCCCTCAACAGGTTGGCCTAAAGGCCCTGTCACTGTTGCTGTCACAACGCGGCCAGCCGTCGCATCCACTAGGGATTGAACCGTCCCTTCACCGCCATCGGCCATTGGTAACTTAACAAATTCTGCGTCTGGCATGATCTCTTTAAAGCCGTTTTCAATCGCAGTCGCCACTTCCATAGCAGTTAAACTTTCTTTGTACGAATCAGGAGCAATTACAATTTTCATCTTCAATCCTTAAACAAATAAACCAAACACACCGAACATCATGGTTGAGACAAAGGCGATCATCAGACCGACCGCAGACTCGTACGGAATTAACTTTAGACGTTCGCGAATATCCATATGTACTGCACCACCAGTTGCGTGGAAGAAGCTACCATGTGGCATGTGATCGAGAACCGTAGCGCCCGAGTGAATCATTGCTGCGCCTGCTAGTGCTGGCACACCAAGCTCTAAAATTGTGCCGCTAAACACGCTTGATGCGACCGCAGTACCCGCTGTTGTTGACGCGGTAGCTAAAGCCATCATTGCACCTGAAATTGGCGCAAGTAAGAATGAAGGCAAGCCCGACGCTGTCAGTACGTCAATCAACCCATCTTTGAGGCCTGAGTTAGCAATAATGCCTGCTAATGTACCTGTACCAAGTAACATCACAGCGACCGGAGCCATACGGCTAAGACCGGCTACAGCAAAGTGGTTTGTATCGGCAAAGCGCCCCATCACAACCGCACCAATTAGGCCACCTAAAGGAAGTGCAATTAATGGGTCAACATTAATGCCTGCGATTGGGCGTAACGAGAGCAGTGCAATCGCCACTAATGGCGCTACGATAGCGGCCTTGAAGGCTGGTAAGCGTGAGTGATCCACTTCCACCACTTCACATGCATCCACTTTCGAGCCTTTATTCACTAGCTTTTTAGCGATGAAGTAAGCCAGCACCAAACCACATAAACCCGGAATCACACCAGCCGCCATCACTGAAGTGAGTGGAACGTTAAACGCATCTGCCGCCGCAATCGCATTTGGGTTTGGTGACATCACGTTACCCGCTTTACCGCCACCAACCATGGCAAGCAAGATTGCGGTTTTTGAGATATCGGCACGGCGCGCGATGGCTAATGCTATTGGGGCAACCGTGATCACTGCAACGTCAACAAATACGCCGACCGCAGTCAAAATCATGGTGGCAATGGCCAGTGCAAGAAGGGCGCGTGTTTCACCCACTTTTTTCACTATTGTTTCAGCAATTGAGGTGGCCGCACCAGACTCAATCAAGACTCCCGCTAACACACCAGCAGCCAAAATTCGCAGTACCGCCGTAACGATGCCTTGCGCACCACCAATCATCAGTGAAACCGTGTCGGTCAGTGATACGCCACCGACAACACCACCAATTAAGGCACCAATGATCATGCCATACGCAGGTGGCACTTTTTTCAAAATAAGGGCAATGGCGACGACCAAAGCGGTCAACGCACCAAGGGTAGTGACTTCTATCATTTTGTTGTTATTTCCGATTATTTTGTGAACTGCCTGAAGAGTAAGAGCAGAGACAAATAAATTCTTTATGCAAAATGACAGATTTATTGTTTTCTAAAATGGATTGGTTTGTGCGTTTGCACAAAAACCATCAAATAATCACACACATTTCAGGGCTAAATACAGTTGAACTTTATTGTCTAACTTATTGATTTTCAATGATGTAACTTCTTCTATCTTATCAAGACGGTAGCGCAATGTATTACGATGAATATGGAGTGCTGCACAGGTTTGAGCCAGATCGCAATCCTGAGCAAAAAATTCTATTAACGTCTTAACCAGAACCCCTTTGCTATCGTGCTGTTGCAGGACTTCAACAGGATGACTGATTTGCTTTCGACGCCATTCATCTTGTTTTAAGTTATCTATCAAAACAGAGAGCTTATGCTCCTGATAAAACAAAATCGCTTGTTTAGTTCCATCACTGCAGGCTAAGGTCGCTTTAGCCGTTTCATAAGAGCGCGATAATCCAGCAAGACCCGGGAAATACTCACCCATCGCTATTTTCACAGTGAAGTCCGCCTCTTGAGCGATCCGTTTGAGCAGGCGTTTAACCCGCTTTTTCTCTTCGGTTTTGCTCCAGGTATTGTCGACTAAAGTCACAGGCTTAAGGACAACAACTTCGTTCTGAGAAACAGACACAATACCAACAATATTGTCTCGCTCAGGGTATTCCAGTAAATGCACCAATTTTTGCAATTGCTCTAAAGTCAAAGGTTGGCCCTGCTTAGGTATTACCTTTACAGTGGCGGCAATCCTTGGCTGTGATAAATCCAAATCCAATCGCTCTGCAATCGACAATAACTGGGTTTCATTTAGTGTAGAGCCCTGTATCAACTGCAGCAGTAACTCTTCTCTATGACGTTTGTTCCACTGAATCTGAGCCATTAAATCAGCTTGCTCGACAATCAGCTCAGCCGTCATCTTAACTAGCTCACCGTAACGTCTAACATCTTCAGGTTTTCCTGAAATGCCCACTACACCGATAACGCAATCTTGATGTAAGATGGGTAAGTTAATCCCCTCTTTTACACCAATCAAAGTACTCGCAACCGTATGGTTGATTTCAACAGTGCGGTTATCATGTATCGCTAGTAATGCCCCTTCATGGGTGCGATGTAAACGAGCGGGATCGCTTGAACCAATTATCTGTCCATTCTCGTCCATCACGTTGACAGGAAACTGGATGATCTTTGTCGCGCGCTCAACGATTTGTCTTGCGATTAACGTATTTAACTGCATCTCTTTTATTTCTCGAAGCCCTACTCTTCACTAGGATTAACATAGCACACCTGCCCTAGCGTTTTATTGCGCCAACAGTGCATGGCGTAGAGTAACCAAGAAAAAATCCCGAAGTAAGTCCACTAGGTGCCTGCTAAGACGGAGCCCGAGGATGCTCCTACCTATTGTCTTACAACGGGAACGCGTACAAAAGGAGACGAAAAACTACGCGATTTAATACCAATCTAACGAACATCCCTACTATGGAGTCACCTTGATTGGTACAGTTATTGAGGTGGTAGGGAGAGGAGTCCTAACCACCCCAGACGGAAACTAACCTAAAGAGTTAATTTCAGCGTTCTAACCTTAGTCTCGGATTGAGTGGTTCGAACGCTTCTCGATTGCCTTAATCAGTGCAGAGTGATCCCAATCTTGGCCACCTAGCGCTGCGCAATCTTCAAATAGCTCTTGCGCCGTTTGCGTGTTTGGTAGTGCCACTTCGAGCTCTTTCGCACCGGTTAGGGCCAAATCAAGGTCCTTTTGGTGAAGAGAGATTCTAAAGCCAGGATCAAATGTGCCTTCGATCATACGCTCGCCGTGTACTTCTAGAATCTTTGAGCTAGCAAAGCCACCTAATAGTGCTTGACGAACGCGTGCTGGATCTGCGCCTGCTTTCGAAGCAAATACAAGCGCTTCTGATACCGCTTCAATGTTAAGCGCAACGATGATTTGGTTAGCCACTTTACATGTCTGACCCGCACCGTTTTCACCCACAAGTGTGATATTTTTGCCCATCACCTCGAACAAAGGACGCGCCTTGTCGAATGCTTGTTGTGACCCACCGACCATGATGCTTAGTGCCGCGTTGATCGCGCCAACTTCACCACCAGATACTGGAGCATCAAGGTATTGTGCGCCGCTTTCATTAACACGAGCCGCAATCGCCTTCGTTGCCATTGGCGAGATAGAGCTCATGTCGATAACCAGTTTACCTTCAGCATCGCCTGCATTGAGGCCAGCTTCGACACCGTTGTCACCAAATAGCACATCTTCAACTTGAGGTGTGTTTGGCACCATTAAGATAACCACATCCGCTGCTTCAGTTGCGGCTTGAGCAGAATTCACCACCTGAGCACCTGCATCAACAAGGTCCTTTGGTGCTGGGTTAAAGTGATCAGACAACACCAACTCATAGCCTGCTTTTTGTAGATTCGCGGCCATTGGGCGGCCCATGATACCTGTACCAATAAATGCAATTTTCATAATCTGTTCTCCGTAACGTTTGTCCACCACTGTTGATGGGCATTCACCGCATTAGCGGTATAGGTTGATCCAATCTAGACCTTCAGTCGTGGTGGTTTTCGGCTTGTATTCACAGCCCACCCAGCCCTGATAACCAAGGTCATCTAAATGTTTTAGAACAAACGGGTAGTTAATTTCCCCCGTTCCCGGCTCATGGCGACCTGGGTTGTCGGCCAATTGAACGTGAGCAATTTGGTCGATATTTGCCGTCATGGTTGGGGTCAGGTCCCCTTCCATAATCTGCATATGGTAGATGTCATATTGGATAAACAAGTTATCGCTGCCGACTTCTTTAATCACCGCTTTGGCTTGCTCTGTAGTATTGAGGAAGAAGCCTGGAATATCGCGGGTGTTGATCGCTTCAATCACTAAGCGAATACCCGCTTCTTTTAATGCTTGCGCGGCATAACGTAAGTTGATGACGAACGCAGCGTGGGCATCGTGCTCACTTACCCCTTGTGGAACGATCCCTGCGAGGCAGTTGATTTGGGTATTACCCAATACTTTGGCGTAGGCGATTGCCTTTGCCACACCAGACTGGAATTCTTCGACTCGCTTTGGGTCCACGGCGATACCGCGCTCGCCCGCTTCCCAATCGCCGGCCGGAAGGTTGAACAACACTTGGGTAAGTTGGTTTTCATCTAGCTTCTCCTTAATTTGCTTTGCTTCCAGCGCATAAGGGAAAAGATACTCCACACCTTGAAAGCCAGCTTTTGCTGCGGCTTCAAAGCGATCTTCAAATTCCAGTTCGGTAAACAACATGGATAAATTTGCTGCAAACTTTGCCATTGTGATTTCCTTTTATTTCTAATTAGCCACGATGAATCAGTGCGGTTGGCGCGTCATCTGCGTTTTCAGCCAATGCTTCAAATTCATTGATTGCGTTGATTTCAACACCCATAGCGATGTTGGTTACGCGCTCAAGAATCACTTCAACCACCACTGGTACTTTGTGCTTGTTCATCAGCTCTTTCGCTTCAGCGAATGCCGCTTGCATCTGCTCAGGGTCTGTGACACGAATCGCTTTACAACCTAAGCCTTCCACAACTGTCACGTGGTCAACACCGTAGCCATTTAGCTCTGGCGCATTTTGGTTTTCAAATGCCAATTGAACACAGTAATCGATATCGAACTGACGCTGCGCTTGGCGAATCAGACCTAGGTAAGAGTTGTTCACCAATACGTGGATGTAAGGCAGGTTGAACTGCGCTCCTACCGCTAATTCTTCAATCATGAACTGGAAATCGTAGTCACCGGAAATCGCTACGATGTCACGATTAGGATCCGCGGCACGTACACCCAATGCGGCCGGTGTTGTCCAACCTAATGGACCCGCCTGACCACAGTTAATCCAGTGACGAGGTTTGTAGACATGGAGGAACTGCGCGGCAGCAATTTGTGATAGACCGATGGTGCTGACGTAACACGTATCGCGGTCGAACGCTTTGTTCATCTCTTCATAAACACGCATTGGTTTAATTGGTGCATCTGTGTAATGCGTTTTACGCAACATGGTTGCTTTACGCTGCTGACATTCACCCACCCAAGTACTGCGGTTAGGTAGCTTGCCTGCATCACGCCATTCACGCGCCACTTCGACTAATAGCTCTAGCGCCGCCTTAGCATCAGAGACAATGCCTAAATCTGGACAGAACACACGACCAATTTGGGTTGGTTCAATATCAACGTGAACAAACTTACGTCCTTTCGTATAAACATCCAGTGAACCGGTATGACGGTTTGCCCAGCGGTTACCAATACCAAATACAAAGTCTGACTCCAGCATGGTCGCATTACCGTAACGATGCGACGTCTGGAGGCCAACCATGCCAGCCATCAGTTCGTGATCATCAGCGATAGAGCCCCAACCCATCAAAGTTGGAACGACAGGTACGCCAGTGATTTCAGCGAACTGTTGCAGTAGTTCTTCAGCGCCAGCGTTAATAACGCCACCACCAGAAACAATCAGTGGGTTTGCTGACTCACACATCATCTCCATCGCTTTCTCAACTTGGGCGCGAGTCGCTTTTGGTTGATACGCTTCTAATGGCTCATAAGTATCGATATCAAACTCGATTTCCGTTAGCTGAACATCAAGCGGAAGGTCAATTAGAACTGGACCAGGGCGACCAGAGCGCATTAGGTGAAACGCTTGCTGGAATGCACGTGGTACCTGTGCTGGTTCTAAAACCGTTGTCGCCCATTTGGTGACTGGCTTGGCAATAGATTCAATATCTACCGCTTGGAAATCTTCTTTATGTAGACGAGCACGTGGTGCCTGGCCGGTAATACATAAGATTGGAATCGAGTCAGCCGATGCCGAGTACAAACCCGTGATCATATCGGTACCCGCAGGGCCAGATGTACCGATACAAACACCAATATTGTCTTGATTTGTACGGGTGTAACCTTCTGCCATGTGAGACGCACCTTCAACGTGGCGCGCCAGTACATGATCAATACCGCCAAGCTTTTTCATCGCTGCGTACATTGGGTTAATGGCTGCGCCAGGGACGCCGAAGGCAATGTCTACACCTTCCTTTTTCAACACTTCTACCGCTGCTTCAATTGCCTTCATCTTTGCCATGTGAACCTCCATTTCGATTGTATACAATTCAAAGATACTTTGTGTACTATGAATCATATTCAGAATTTGGCAACCCCCAAATGCAACATTTTTTCAACATTGAACACTTACTCTAAGTGATCACTAACCCCTAAAAGCCTAGAAATCATTACTTTACATAAACTATCTTCACGTAAAAATAATTTCCCAACGGACCAAATGAAAAATAAATGTTAAATACCCTTTGATTGTTTACATAAATTGAAATATAAGTATTCGTGAAAGGTAGATTTTGTACACAAAATCATTCGCTATTGTTTAAAGGAGACGAACAATGAGTCTGAACGATGTAGCAGAAAAAGAAGAAACTGCTTGTCTACGCGTAGTCGGTAATATGGACAACCCAGAATACCAAACCATTCTGTCTAAAGAGGCACTCTCTTTCCTAGCCAAACTGGTCGAGAAGTTTGCCCCGCGTAGAGATGCCCTACTGCAAGCCCGCAAAGAACAACAACAACGCTATGATGCGGGTGAATTACCTAACTTTCGCTCTGATACCCAAGCGATTCGTGACAACAAAAGCTGGAAGGTAACCACTCCACCGGCCGAGTTACTTGATCGCCGCGTCGAGATCACGGGGCCTGTCGAGCGTAAAATGGTGATCAACGCACTTAACTCTGGCGCGAAAGTATTTATGTGCTGTTTTGAAGATGCCTCTTCTCCAACTTGGGAGAATATGGTGGAGGGACAGATCAACCTGCGCGATGCCAATGCGAGAACCATCAGTTATCACGACCAAGCCAAAAACAAACATTATCAGCTTAGTGATGACCCAGCTTTATTGATTGCCCGTCCACGAGGCCTGCACCTGCCGGAGCAATCAATTCAATACGCAAACAAGCCGATTCCTGGTTGTTTGATGGATTTTGCGCTCTACTTCTATCACAACTACCTAACCCGCGCCGAACAAGGGTTAGGCGTGTATTACTACATTCCAAAACTAGAAAGCATGGAAGAGTCCCAGTGGTGGGATGATGTTTTCTCGTTTACTGAGGAGTACTTCGGGGTTCAACGAGGCACGATCCGCGCGACAGTACTGATCGAAACATTGCCAGCGGTTTTCCAAATGGATGAGATGCTTTACGCCATGCGTGATCATATTGTCGCGATGAACTGTGGCCGCTGGGATTACATCTTCAGCTACATTAAAACGCTGAAAAATCATGCCGATCGCATTCTGCCTGACCGTCATGTGGTTGGTATGGATAAAGAGTTTCTCAATGCCTACAGCCAACTGCTGATTCGCACCTGCCACCAGCGTGGCGCACTAGCGATGGGGGGTATGTCGGCGTTTATTCCAGCCAAAGATCCCGCAGAAATGGAGCGAGTAACGGCCAAGGTTATCGAAGATAAAGAGCGCGAGTCTCGCAATGGTCACGATGGCACCTGGGTCGCGCACCCTGCGTTGGTTGATTTAGCCATGTCAGTGTTTGAGAAAAACCTTGATGGCAAACCGAACCAATTAAACTTTGTCAGCCCGTCGCATGAGATTGGCGCCGACATTCTGCTCAAACCTTGTGATGGTACTCGTGACGAAGCGGGCGTACGTAAAAACATCCGTATCGCGCTTTACTACATTGAGGCTTGGATTCAAGGCCACGGATGCGTACCTATTTACGGCTTAATGGAAGATGCTGCAACGGCAGAAATCTCTCGTGCCAACATCTGGCAGTGGATCCACCATCGTGTGGCGCTCGATGATGGCCAAATCTTTACTAAAGAGCTGTTCCACACTTGGTTATACCAAGAGCTCGACACAATCAAACAGGAAGTGGGTGATGCTCGTTATGCAGCAGGCCGCTTTGAACAAACTGCTGACCTTTTCTTCGAGTTGTCTACCGCAGAAGAGTTCGCCACCTTCCTGACCTTACCAAGCTATCAGTTTCTTCATGGGACTGAGTAATACCTGAGGGCTCTGTGAGCCCGAAAGGTAGCACACAACAGGAGATAACATGGGAAGTTTAACTCTAGAGCAAGCATTGAGTGTCATTGACGGCACCTTTCAAGCTGGTTCAAAAACCAAAAGCGCACCACTGACAGTCGCTGTCCTTGATAGTGGCGGAAAGCTCATCTCTCTCCAACGTCAAGATGGTTCCAGTATGATGCGTCCAGATATTGCTATTGCCAAAGCTTGGGGGGCACTCGCACTGGGCTGTTCTTCACGTAAGCTAGCGCAAGACGCTGATAACCGACCAGCATTCATCTCTGCTGTTAATGTTCTTGCTCACGGTAATATGGTGCCCGTTCCGGGAGGCTTATTGATTCGAGATGCCGAACAAAACATCTTGGGTGCCGTGGGGGTAAGTGGCGATCTATCCGATATTGATGAGAGCTGCGCGCTTGGTGGCATCGACCATGCCGAGCTCTATTGCGATGAAACACTCTCTTAGTAACTTCCTAGTGTCTACCGACCAACAAAAACGCCCTCAGTAGAGGGCGTTTTTTTAATCTTGATTCCGCGTTACTCGTATTGAGTCAACCAACCCTTTAGCAAGGTATTGATCTGCTTTTTCTGGTTTGCGTTCATTCCTTTAACAAGCTTGGCCTGCACAGCGGCGTGCTCTTCAATAATCTTATCAATCAGAGTGAAGCCATCTTGAGTGAGTTGAACAGTAACACTGCGGCGATCTTCTTTGCTGTGTTCACGAATAATCAGCTGTTTCTTTTCCAGCTTGTCGAGTCGATTGGTCATTGCACCCGATGTCAGCATCATCGAATCAATCAATTCTGACGGGGTAAGACAAAAGGGCTCTCCGCTACGACGCAAAGTCGCAAGGACATCAAATTCCCCCAGCTTTAAATCATAACGCTTGTGTAACTGAGCAACTTCCGTCTCCATATACTTAGCGATACGCATCAAACGGCCCATAATGGCCATAGGCTCAGTATCTAACTCTGGCTTTTCCTTAGCCCACTGCTCAACTACTCTTTCAATAGCGTCCATGAAAATTTGTCTCCAGTAACAAAATGTCGTTCTAAGTATCTTAACATAAAGATACTTTACAAACATCGATTTTAGGCGTACATTCACCACAAAAGTAT
Source organism: Vibrio orientalis CIP 102891 = ATCC 33934 (assembly GCF_000176235.1). Lineage (NCBI taxonomy): Bacteria > Pseudomonadati > Pseudomonadota > Gammaproteobacteria > Vibrionales > Vibrionaceae > Vibrio > Vibrio orientalis. The sequence goes on from NZ_ACZV01000004.1 coordinate 1,407,995, forward strand.
CTTAACGTAAAGATAAGTACCTATGAATATATTACTAGCCATGATACCGGCGTTCTTTTGGGGCACCACCTATGCTGTCACGCAATACACACTTGCGGACTGGCCCCCTCTATTGCTGGGCGCAATACGTGCGCTACCAGCAGGACTGCTGCTATTGGCATTTAGACCAAGCCTACCGAAAAAGGGCGATTGGCAAATCCTATTTACCCTAGGTCTAATCAACATCGCAACCTTCTTTGGTTTGATCTTTGTGATGGCTTTGACGCTACCTTCGGCGATTTCAGGCGTCGGTATGATTTCAGTCCCCGTGTTCGCTATGCTGTATAACTGGCTGATCAACAAGCATCGCCCAGGCATTATTCAAGCCGTAAGTGGGGCTGCGCTCATTGGCCTCGCGTGGATGCTATTTGACCCAAGTTCTATCAGCCTAAATCCTATTGGCTTAGGCGCAATGCTCGCCGCGATTATGTGTATTGTGGTGGGTAGTTCGATTACCAAATCGCTTGGCGATCGTATGCACTGGTGGACAGTACTGACGTGGCAGTTGATTTTAGGTGGCGTAATCCTATCGATTGCAGCCTCTGTACAAGCGATATCAGAACCTACAACCTACCTAGCCATCGCTGAAAACTTCTCAATGGGAAACCTATCTGGCCTACTTTGGGTGGTTGGATTGAACACTGCACTTGGCTACGGCATGTATGTGTGGCTACTGCAACGTATGTCGGTGGTTGATTTCACGTTCGGCGGCATCGCCAATCCAATCGCGGGTATTGTTACCGGTTTGGTATTGCTTGGTGAGTCATTCACCCCATTCCAGTACAGCTTGATGATCGGCATGATTGTGATGTCGTTATTACCACAGGCTATTCTCGCACTGCGACAAAACCGACCCGCACCTGCCGAGTGTCAGACCCAATAAATCAATTACAACCAATAAAAACCGCGCCAATGAGCGCGGTTTTTTATTACCAACAACGGACAACTATCAACGAGTATATATTTCTGAGCATTCCCAGCTAACCACAATCTCATCATTGCGGCTAACAATGAGATCTGCGGATGTTTCAATGTCCCAACCGCCCACAGCATACTCTGTTCTAACAGTGCGAGAGTTAACAACATACGAATACTGGCCGTTGTTAAACGTCATTACTCGCTCGCCACCACCACTAAAACCGTAGTGCTCAATGGCATCTTCGGCGGTTAATTCAAGTTCAACATTTGACGGCAAACCAAAGCGATAAATCTGCTGATTGTCAGCGGAGCACACCGAAACAAGCTTGGTTTTTAGTTTGCATGAAAACTCATCCGTTTCTTGTTCCAAGCACAGGCTTTGTGCAGCTAACTCAAGGCTCATCACTGATAACAAAAATGGTAGGTATTTGATCATGTTCATTTAACTCTTGCAGCTTCGCCTATAGGCATCAGAATCACTGGCTTAGTGTATCTGTACTTAAGTTATATGAAAGATACTTAAGCTCATTGTCAATCGAATACCTGACTTGAGATGTGTTCTTGTCAAACACGATCTCATTCATAAAGTTATTTCGACCATGGTTGTGCTTGCTATGCACGTAAGTTATCTTTCCTAACTCATTAGTGACTGAATACATTTCATTGTCTATTTCGGTGACGAATGAATTTTTTGACTCAATTGGGTCAAGGTCAACTACCAGAAAGAGCGCTATTTTTCCAGTCGGGAAGTTTGCCGCCTTTAGACCATGCTCTGATTCGACTAGATGCGGCGCATCTTTGGTCAATATATCACTATTACCGCTAATGGTTAGGCTAAGGCGACCTGATGAAGGCTCGACAAAATAGACCGAAAAATCAACCACATCACCATTCGTTAACGTTTTTGTTGTTGTTCCATTGATAAACGCTCGCTCAGAAATCATGATCAGATCATTGATACTTTTCGCACCCACTGCGCTCAAAATCCTGTCGCTAGCAAACGTGGTCATTCGAACCAAACTTTCAGTTTTATAGGTTTGGCGATCATTGCCAACTAAATTGAAAATTGCGCTATTTGCTTCGGTAATGACTTGAGGGGTGTAGCCTGAGCCGTTGTTTTTGGCCCCTTTATCTTCATCAATATGACCATCTTGGCAACCCAAAAGAGCGAGGGTTGATATCAATATGGCAACTAACTTTCTCATATTTATTCCAACAAAAAGCCGCCTATTTAAGACGGCTTACATTTCATAAATCAACTAATTAGAATTTGTATCTCAGACCCATATTTACAGATGCAATTACGCCAGAATCGGTATCAACCACTTCATAGGTGGTTTGCGCTGAAATATGCTGAGTGAAGTCATAGCCAAGGCCAAGACCCCAAACCATACTCGTATCACTGCTTGATGAAGCCAAAGAAATAGAATTGCTACCAATAGCGGTTGAGGTTGTCGAATCAATGCTGAAGTTATGTAAACCTGCTTTCGCATAGATGTTGAACTTATCGCCAAAGTACATTTTCGGCATAACGTTCACGCCGAATGATGTCATATCTAGCTTAGATGCGATATTAAGGCCGTTAGGATCAATAATGCCGCTTACGCCACCCCAATCTTTGTACTCAAGTTCTGTGCCCAAAACAAAGAAGTTACCAAATGCAAAATCATAGCCCGCATTCACCGCATAGCCATCGCGTGTCTCTTGCTCTTTGAAAGAGCCAAAATCTTTGTACACACTTGAGTAGCCCATTTTTGAGTAGGCTGCACCAACATAAAAACCGTTATGCGCTAAAGCCGCACCTGATAACGTGGATGCAAGAATAGATAGGGTAATGATTGATTTTTTCATACTGCTTTTCTCTTGGTCATATTGTTTGGTTGTGCTCGAATCGGCACTTGATCTGCAAAGAAATATATCACCTGAGAATGTAGGGGTTTGTAAGGACGTGTAAGTGGAAAGGGTAGATAAACAAAAAACCGCACTAAATTGGCGCGGCTTTTTGTCGTTCAGATTCTTTTGTCAGACATCATATTTTGCTTTGTCACCAATATCGAAGTATCTCGGCATTCGCCATTTATAAACGCTAGTGATTAAGAAAAGCAGGGCTGATATTGCAGCGAATATCTTGGCTGCGATATCGGCATCAAACATCATGCAAAACCACAACCCCATAAGGAGCAGAGGTTGCAACTGTAAGCCTGGAACCTTAAAGCAGAAGTACTCTTTATAACAAAGACCACCCAAGGTAATAAAGGCACCACCTATACCGATCGCTGTCCAACCAAATACAAAACAAAGTATACCTATCCAAGTCGCGAACTGGAGTAATAGACGAAAGGGTTTGCTGTAAACATGCAATGACGAGGCGCACATTACCGCACTCAAAAAGACAAGCTTCTCAATAGGAAAGTCAAGGTTCCAGGGTAGGAGTGCAATGACAGGAAACGCGAGTGTAAAGCCGAGTCGATAAATGATGACTGTAAGGTGATCCAGTGCATCCATGGGCGATTTAATGTGTGGGTCAGCCATTACAATTCCTTACGTGTTTTTGGTTTTCACTAAGTTTAAGGTGCTGTTTTACACTGTAAACAGAACCTTAGTCACATACCATAACGAAACGCTTTACCAACGGAAAGCATATCACGATGCACAGGTGCTAGCGCTCGGGCATAACTGGCTAACAGGGATAGAGTGTACTCACTGCGCTGGTGCATAGCAGGATCTGTGCACTGATGTTGCTCAGTTAGTAACTGCTCAATGTTTCTGAAAATAAGATGGTCAGGAAGAATACAGGCATGATTGTTTTTACTGCCTGTCATACGCAACTCACTAATCGGATAGACGCCATTAACACTGGCTGATACGGAAACGAGTAGCACAGGTTTGTGAGCCAATTCTTCATCAGTGGTTAATAATAAAAAGTTCTTCAACGATGGGGTCGCCATGCCGTGCCACTCTGGTGTAATTAATATCACAGCATCAGACTGTTTAAGAGTTTCAGCTGTTGGCGCCCACTGCTGCCACTCATCTGTTCCTTGCCAGACGCCTTCGTTCCACAAAGGCAGATCCAATTGGTGGAGGTCGAGTACATCGGCTCGATCAAAATGGTCAAGAGCCAGTGATTTCAAGTAATGAGCGACGTTAACACTCTGTGAGTTTGCACGCTGACTGCCAGCAACAATAGTAATGTTCATATTAATTCCTTTTCAAAGATTCAACGAATGGAGTTGGGTTGGTCGATTTACGGCTGTGCGGCGCTGCCAGAACAATGGCGAGTAGAACGCTGGTCGCACCAAGAAGTTGTAAGCCAGTTAAGGTCTGGTCCAGTATCAGGAAGCCTAAGATGCAGGCCGAGACACTACTAAGAAAGCCGAGGAATGAGACTGAAATAGGTGGCAGTTTTTCTATACCTCGGAACCAGAGGAAATAACCAAGTACCGCACCTATTACGCTCAAATAGAGATAACCAAGGTAGTTGGTGGGCGTTAATTGTTGAGGAATGCCCTCAACCCATAACGCCACCGGGAGTAACATCAGGCCACCGAAGAGCAGTTGCCAGCCAGTAAAATTAATCAGTGTCATACCCTGTGGTCTGCCCCATTTTTTGGTTAACACAACGCCGCTTGCCATACTCAAAGTCCCTATGCTGGCGACAATCAGGCCAGCAGCACTGAGTTCAGCTGAACTATTGACCACTAACAGAGCAATACCCGTCATCCCGACCACACTGGCGAAAAGCTGTAATGGAGAAAGCTCAGAGTTCAGCCACTTCCAGCTCAGTAACATTACCACCACAGGCTGCACCGACATCACCATGGCCGCCATACCACCAGGTAAATAAGTGGCAGCAAAAAACAGGCAGTAAAAAAACAGGCCGATATTGAGAAAGCCCAGTAACGCAAGACGAAGTAACCACGCTCGACTTGGTAACATGTTTCCTAACAATACCAATAACAACCCGGCGGGTAAGGCACGAATAGTTGACGCCAGTAGCGGACTCTCTGGCGGCAACATCTCTGTCGTTACGATATAGGTACTGCCCCACACCACAGGCGCGATGGCAGTCAAAACAATGGTCTTTACCTGATCAATTCCGTTCATCATCCAGCTCCAATTCACCTCAAATAAAAGTATCTTTCACAAAAGATACTTTTATTAAAGTAATGGAGATCTAACTCATGATCAAGTATCTTTTTTAAAAGATATTTATGTGGGAGATAAAAATGTCAGCGGATAACGTGGATACCATTCTTACTCAGTGGAAAAACGTCAGACCGGATCTCGACTGTTCAGCTATGGGCGTTGTCGGACGATTGCGCCGTACCAGCAACAGCTGGAAAGCAAAGATGGATACAGTATTCAAACAGCATGATCTAAGCAGCATTGAATTTGATATCTTAGCCACCATGCGTCGCAGTGCCCCGACAGGCTGTACTCCTACCGAACTGTATAAAACCCTGATGCTCTCTTCCGGCGCAGTCAGCACGCGTCTGGAAAAATTGGTTAAGGATGGTTTAGTCGAACGAATCTTCAGTGAACAGGACAGACGCAGTTGTAAGGTAGTTCTGACTGAAAAGGGGGTGAGTCTTGTAGACGCCGCGCTTAACGATCATGTAGATAATCTCGATAACATGATCAGCGTGTTGACCTCTGACGAGCAAGACCAGTTAGCGGGATTATTGCGAAAAATACTAATTGCTGAAGCGAGTGAAAAGTAACAAGGAAAGTTCGATGCCATAGACTCAACCATGGCATCGATATAAACCCGTTTATTGCTGCTCGATAGGTTTAAGTACCCGACATGGATTGCCCGCCGCAACTACGTTGGCAGGGATATCTTTGGTTACCACACTGCCCGCGCCAATCACGCTGTTTGCTCCAATCGTCACACCAGGGCAAACAATTACACCGCCACCAAGCCAGACATTATCGCCAATGGTAATGGGTGTGCCAAATTCAACGCCTTCTTCAACTCGGCCTTTAACATCCAGTGGATGACCTGCGGTATAGATTTGTACATTGGGTGCAAACAGCACATTGTCACCAATATGTACCTCAGCAACATCAAGAACCACACAGTTGAAGTTGGCGTAGAAATTTTTGCCTACTTTGATGTTTGAGCCGTAATCACAGCGAAATGGCGGTTCAAGATACGCGCCTTTTGAATCAGGTATTAAACGGTCAATTGCACCTCGCCACTCATCGGTATCGGGAATACTGTTATTGAGTGTTTGCAGCACTTTACGACACGAAATGCGCTCACTATAAAGCTGTTTATCCCAAGCGTCATATGGCTCACCTGCTAACATCTTGTCTTTTTCTGTTCTCATCTCTGTTACCGTACTAAGAAGTCTCTTTATTGCGTGAAATATCGCATATCAAAACCAGTTTGTAGCGGCCTCTCCTCAGCAAATTTGTGCTTCGTGTGACAGCTCACTTTTCGCGTGGGTCAGTCGTAAACAGAAGGTTGTAAGTAATTACTCACTGTTATAGCTAGCTTAGAAACCATAACGATTAACTTACCTTCTCTAGTAACAAATCATAGAAGCATCTTGCGGCAGGCCCCGTTTTCGCCCCCTTCGGCAGAGTGATATGCAGCGGCACTTGATACTTAGCATTATGCTCAACGTCCAACACGGTCAGCTGACCATGATTTCTCTTGGCAACAACATGTTCAGGAAGGCGACAGAAGCCAACCCCCTGCTCTATCGCGCGAAACGCATGGTCAAAATTATCGACAGTAATTCTTTGATTTGCCTTTAACCAACCGACATTTTGTTCTCTTCGCTCAGCAACATCAGCACCGAGGTCACGTACCACAACCTGACAGTGGGTGGCAAAATCAGCCATACAAACATTATCCTGCTTCGCGAGTGGGTGCTTACTTGAGACCACAGGAATCATGCTAGTAGAAGACAAAACCTGCGCCGGATAATTGGTAACAGGTAAAGTAATAATCGCAATATCCGCCTGCTCATTAGTGACCATTTCACTGGTTTTACTTAGCGAGGTTTCCACCACCTGAATCGAAGTAATACTGTTGCGCTGAAGGTATTGTGCCATCGGCTGATAGAGCAAAGTCGGATCACACAGGTGATCGATAGCAATAGTAATTTCAGATTCAACACCCGCAGAAATCTGCTGGCTCAAATCCTCTAGCTCTCGCGCCTGTTCTAACATACTGCTTGCCCGGCGAAGTAATGACTTACCATGCTCAGTGATAGTGGCACGCCTGCCCTTTACTTCCACCAGCTTCACACCCATTTGCTCTTCAAGCTTTTTAATCGCGTAAATCAAAGTGGTGTGGCTTTTATTGAGAGACAACGCGGCAGCCTGAATACTCCCCGCTCTATCGACCTCTTGCAGAGTCAGCCATTGCTCTAGAGTGCTTTTTAATCTCATTGCTCAACCTGTCAGTTTTTTAGACATGTACACGCAATATTATGAACTTTTCTGTTGAATTTATATAGACAACAATAGCTCCATCAAACAACGGCACAGACAGTGCGAAAACAGATAGAGAAGATGAGATGAAACTACTACAAGTTGATTTTGAATATCACGGCCCGATGGGTGAAGAGATGTCTAAGGCATTGGTTGAACTGGCTGAGTCGATCAATCAAGAGCCAGGCTTAGTGTGGAAAATTTGGACAGAGAGTGAATCAGAAAAATTGGGCGGTGGTATCTACCTATTTGAAGACGAAGTGAGTGCGCAAAACTATCTACAGATGCACTCCGCCAGACTTAAACAAATGGGGGTACTAGAAGTCAGAGGCATCATCTTTGATATTAACCAGCCACTAACGTCCATCAACCGCGGTCCAATCGAGAGTTAAGGAATTACCATGAACAACAAAATTTTTCTCACTTTACATGGCGCTATCTACACCATTTTTGCCCTAGCGCTGTTTTTTATTCCTAACATGATGTGGCCGATGTACGGTGTAGAGATCAACGATCAATACGCTCAATTTTTGTCACAGCACACCAGTATCTTTCTCGGTGGTGTCGCTGCTGTCAGTCTGTATTTGAGAGAAATAGAGCATACTGAGACAATTAAGCAGCTATTAAAAGCCCTGTTGGTCACTAACCTGCTCGGTGTAATAATCACCGGATACGCAGGTATCACCGGTATTTTTGTCGGTTTCGGCTGGAGTGATCCAGCGTTCTTTGCCCTGTTGACCCTGCTTAGTTATCGTCAGCTCAACCAACAATGATGTTTTGCGCTTCACGATTGAGGCGCAAAATCCCCCCTCGCCTTTCTTGGACAACCTAAGTAGAATGCGCTCTCTTTTCATCTTATGAGTAGAGATAGGCAGACGGTTTGCACACAATAGAACAACTTAACAATGGTGAGTTACAGGGTATTCAGCGACTAAAACTGGCTGAGCAGCTCACAGAGTTACCTCGTGAAATTTTAACTTTGGCGGATTCGCTAGAGATCTTGGATCTTTCAGATAACTTACTTACTGATTTGCCTGAGTGGCTAACAGAGCTGCCTAAGCTTAAGATTGTTTTTGCCTCCAACAACCGTTTTACTCATCTGCCATTGGTGCTAGGCCGCTGTCAAAAGCTTGAAATGGTCGGCTTTAAAAGCAACCAGATTGTTCGAGTCTCTGGCGATGCGCTTCCAAAGCCGCTACGTTGGTTAATCCTAACCGATAACCAAGTTGAGCAGCTACCTGAAGCACTTGGACATCGTCCTCGCCTACAAAAGTTGGCGTTAGCTGGCAATAAGCTAAAAGCACTGCCGCAAAGCTTTTCAAAGCTCATCAATTTAGAACTGGTTCGTCTATCTGCTAACCAACTAGAGCAGTTCCCTGATGTACTGCTAGAGCTACCGAAACTGGCTTGGATGGCGTTTGCTGGTAACCCTTTCTGCGAGCGCGTAAATCATACTGAAAGCGTACCGAGCGTCTCTGCTGCTAGCTACCAGCTAAATCAAGTGTTAGGTCAAGGCGCGTCAGGCGTGATCTCTCATGCTAATTGGCTCAACAATGATGATGAATTTCCTAAAGAGGTTGCCGTTAAAGTTTTCAAAGGCGAAGTCACCAGTGATGGCTACCCTTGTGATGAGCTGCAAGCCTGCCTACAAACGGGGCATCACAACAACTTAGTTAAGTCGATTGGTCAAGTGAATGAAGAAGATACACTTGCGCTAGTGATGGAATTGATCCCAAATGATTACTTTAATCTCGGCCTGCCACCGACACTGGAAACCTGTACACGTGATGTGTTCAAAGCCGACTTTACGCTTTCGGTAACTCAAATTGAAAAGATCGTCGATCAAATGATCGATGTGTTTAATCACCTACACACCAATAAGGTCTGTCATGGCGATCTCTACGCTCACAATGTTCTGATCAATGATCATGGTGAAATGATTTTTGGTGATTTCGGCGCAGCGTCAGTTTATGACTATTTGAACGAAACACAGCAACGTGGCGTGCGAAAAATTGAAGCTCGCGCTCTGTCTCACTTTATTGATGACTTACTGTCAGTGTGTAAGCCAAGAGAAATCCAAACCGCTAGCTATCAATCGCTGCGTAACTTAGCGCTCATTGCAGGATAAGTTTGTACCGGACATGAGCGCGCACTCATCGCGCTCATGCTTTCTCGTCAATCTCTTGCTGCAACGCTTCCAATTGGTCAAGAATCGCGAGAAATTTCTCACCAAATTCAGTGACTTGATATTCCACTCTAGGTGGCAGTTCGTTAAAGACCACTTTATCTAAGATCCCAAACTCAACATTGCGCTTCAAGCATTGATTAAGCACCTTGGTCGATAGCCCCTCGACATTTCGAACCATTTCTCCCGGACGATTGACCCCAGAAGAAAGCAACTGGTAGACCGTTAATGACCATTTACATCCATAAATGGCTTCGACCATACGAGCACTACTTTGCGGGGCTGTTTTTCTTGAAAAAAGTTTTTCGTTGTTATTCATAAAGATGTACCAAAAAGTACCTACCCTACCGATTTGTACTTACTATTCATACAGTTAGATTGTTCCTAATATTAGCACGTCCCAATCAATCAGGAGCAAGAAAATGAAATACAACAATCAAGGTACTGCACTCATCATTGGTGGCTCAAGTGGCATGGGGTTCGAAACCGCTAAGCAACTACTAGAAAATAATATCCCTGTAATGATCGTCGGCAGCAACCAAGAGAAGCTTGAAAAGGCACGCACTCAGCTTACGCAATTTGGTCGTGTCGATACGCACCAAGCGGATTTGTACGACTCTGATTCAGTCTCACATCTAATCAGTAAAATTGCCTCAATGGAGCAACCCATCAGCTATCTGGTCAATGCCGCAGGGTACTTTAATCCTAAACCCTTTATCGACCATACAGAGCAAGATTACGATCGCTACCATGAACTGAACAAAGCAATTTTTAAGCTCACCCAAGCGGTGGCGAAAAATATGATAGCCAACCAATTTGGTAGCATTGTTAATATTGGTTCAATGTGGGCAAAACAGGCGATCAAAGCGACGCCATCTTCGGCCTACTCTATGGCAAAAGCAGGTTTACATGCGATGACGCAACATTTAGCAATGGAGTTGGCTGACGACAACATTCGCGTCAATGCCGTCTCTCCAGCAGTAGTAAAAACGCCTATTTATGAAGCCTTTATTGACCCGAAAGAAGTCGACCAAGCCCTTGATGGTTTTAATGACTTCCACCCAATTGGTCGCGTTGGATCAGCGTCAGATGTTGCTAACAGCATTTGCTTCTTACTTTCAGATCAAGCAAGTTGGGTAACAGGTGCAATCTGGGATGTTGACGGCGGCGTCATAGCGGGTCGAAACTAATTGTATACGGTGACTTAAACGTCACCGTAACCCATTTGCTGCTGCCACCGAATAGAACCAAGGAAAAGATTATGTTCAATATGAACTTTGCCGAGCGAGTTGTGATTCGCACAAATGACCAACCGTGGGTGGCTAGCCCTGCGACAGGAGTTTGGCGTAAACCTTTAGAACGTGAAGAAGCCGAATCCGGCCATACCACCAGTATTGTACGCTACGATGCAGGCTCACGCTTTAACACTCATCCACACCCTATGGGTGAAGAGATATTTGTCCTAGAAGGGATATTCTCCGATGAACATGGTGACTACCCTGCAGGGACATATATTCGTAACCCTCCAGGCAGTTCGCATGCTCCGTTTAGTGAGCAAGGTTGCGTTATTTTTGTCAAACTCAATCAGTTTGATCAACGAGATAGCACATCAATTAGACTCAATACTGCCGAAGAAGCTTGGTTACCGGGTATCGGTGGATTAGAAGTGATGCCATTACACGAATTCGAGCATGAACATGTTGCGTTAGTTAAATGGCCTGCGGGTGAACGTTTTCAGCCCCACCGACATTTTGGCGGTGAGGAAATATTGGTGTTATCCGGTCAGTTTGCTGACGAGCACGGCCAATACCCTCAAGGGACTTGGATGCGCAGCCCACACATGAGCGAACACTACCCATTTGTCGAGCAAGAAACCATAATCTTGGTTAAAACAGGGCACTTACCCTTAATCCAGACGGCTTAATCTGCGAGTTCCGATATCGCTTGGCGAAAGATGCTTTTTAACGGCTCTAAGTCAAGGTAAACGCCAGCGATGTTGGCTTCTACCCACTGCTGCTGGGTGATGACGGGCCAATTCAGATCATAGCCGAGCACAAACATCATCTCTTCAAAGAAAAACCGTTGTACTCGCCCATTTCCCTCTCGGAACGGGTGGATCAGATTCATTTCGCAAAACAGTGACGCGACCTGATTAATCAGGTCATCGCGATTGTGAATAAGCTTCAATTTAGGGATCAACTGGAACAGTTTTTCCGCTTCGACTTCGATTCTAGGCACGGTACAAAAACGAGTGTTGCCTTTGGAAATATCAACCTCTCGGATATCGCCTGCCCATTCAAAAAGGTCTTGGAAAAGATAAAAATGTAGGTATTTAAAGTGAGAAAGAGTGAAGTCTTCGATCTTAGTGGCGCGACTTTGGTAAGTACGATAGCGCTCTGCCGTAAAAGCGATTTCCGCCTCTATCAGCCCCTCACCGTCACGTAGGTTTAATAGGTTAATTAAAACATCCGTGCCTGCGTAACAGTACTTATCATGAAAGACTCCATACTTATCGTGCATATTTCCTTTTCAGTTCTTCAATAGAATGACGTTTGTCTTCTTTGAGTGACATTCCCTCGTACTTAAGGCTCACTTTAAAGTTATCCGCTTTAGGGACGAACGTTTTTTTTGTTCGAGTCACCGATTCAGAAGATGAGTTGGACATGCTTACCTCTGCTTATTAATCTGTCTCAAGTGTAACCTACAATATGAGCCGCTTCTACTTTACGCACTGAGCGGCTCAGATATCGGCGAAGAGGTTATCGCCCCCCGGCTAACTCGATGAAGCTACCTGTCACATAAGAAGCTTGATCCGAAAGTAACCATGCGATCGATTGGGCAACTTCTTCAGCGGTACCACCACGTTGCAAAGGTAGACTAGCGGCAAGACGGTCAACGCGATCTGGCTCTCCCCCATCGGCATGCATTTCTGTATAGATACAACCTGGCCTAACACCGTTCACGCGAATGCCTTGCTCTGCGACTTCTAACGATAAACCTTTCGTCAGAGAGTCCATTGCGCCTTTTGAAGCGGCATAATCGATGTACTCAAAGGGCGCGCCTAGACGCGACGCTGCCGAAGAGACGTTAACAATGGCACTCTTAGAACCCGATTGGCGAAGAAACGCCTTACAGCATAAAAAGCAGCTCGTCACATTCGCCTTCATCACGGTTTGAAAGCGCTCTAAATCAATGTCGCTCAACTTAGACTGAGTAAAGAGTATGCCGGCATTATTGACCAAGTGAGTTACCGTGCCATATTTCTCCTGCACCGCCTCAAACATAGCGGCCACTTGCGCTTCATTCGACACGTCAGCTTGAACAGCAAAAGCTTGACCACCTGCGGTAACAATTTCATCCACAACTTGCGCGGCACGTTGATGCCGACTGAGATAATTGACACATACGCGATAGCCTTGCGAGGCTAATAATTTGGCTGTTTCAGCGCCAATACCGCGGCTCGCTCCAGTCACAATGACAACTTTTTCCATGTTGATACTTTCCTTCCTAGTTACCGCCGTTTTACAGTGTAAAACTCGCTGGTTCTTTCATTTTTTCGGTACTTGCTAATATTCGTTCCACCAATAGAGTCAACGCCTTAGGTTGATACTGACGCTGCTGATACACGATGTGGGCCTCACGAACACTGCGCTGAAATTGCGGTAAAACGCGGACGATGTTCATTTCCTCTTGAACATGTCGGAACGGCAATGAGGCAACCCCCAACCCTTTCTCTACCACTCCGCACACAGCAAAAATATCATTGACCACTAGCTTGGGCTTGACCTTAATGACATCAATCAAGGCTTCGTCCTGATAGACAGAAAGTTCCGTCGTGTGGTCAACACTGACCCAATCAAGCTCCGCTAGCTGATCGAGATTTTTTACTTCTCCTACTCTAGCCAGATACTCCGGACTAGCAAAAAAGCCGTGCCTTGCTTTAAATAATGGCCGCGCAATCATGCCATCCATTTCTGATAAATCAAATGTGATCAGCAAATCTCGATCTGTTTGAGGGATCACCTGTTGCTGGCTCAATATAAGATCCAGTGTGACCTTAGGGTAATCAGCTAAGAATTGCTCAACTACATCACCGACAAATGCACGATAAAAATTGTGCGGAATAGCTAACTTAATCTTGCCCGAGACTTCTTGGGTGTCAGTCACCATCTGACCAAAGCCCATCTCAATTGATTCCATACCACTACGCAGCGCCTCAAACGCTTGTGCGCCATTTTGTGTCGCAACCAACTCCCTTCCCCTCTTCTCTAAAAGTCGAGTGTTTAAGCGCTGTTCTAAGGCGGATAGGCGGCGTGACATAGTGGAGACAGGCAGATGTAACTTCTTTGAAGCAGCAAGCAACGAGCCCTCTTCAACCACGCAACAAAACAGATAGAGATCGTCAATGTTTCCAAATATGGAACTCATAGTTCTAACCCTGGGTGTTTTTTTCACTATTGGTTAGTTATATCCTTATTTACAACAAAACAACAGCCGAGGAGGACACATTATGAGCCGTAAACAATTTTGGATTTCCGCTCTCCTTTCATCATTTACCATGGCCGTCATCATGTCTGGCTTAATCTCAGGCTATAAACTTGGGTTCAGTAGTACTTGGCCTGCAATTTGGCTAGATAGCTTTTTGCTCGCATGGCCAGCCGCCATTGTCTTGAATCTGACAGTATTACCACAAATACGTAAGCTATCTAGCTGGCTTTCTGGCGCGAATTCCGTTTCCCAAGCATAAAAAAACCGAGCCCATTGGCTCGGTTTTTTTATTCAATTCTGATTACAGTTCAGCGTTGTGGTAAACCTGCTGTACATCATCACAATCATCTAGCATATCCAAGAACTTCTGGAATTTTTCCGCGTCTTCACCTGCTACTGGAGTATGAGTTTGAGGTACGAAAGTAATCTCTTCCACATCCATAGTTAGGTCTGGGTATGCTGTGTTCAATGCTGTTTTCGTCTTGAAGAACTCAGTGTGAGGCGCAAATACCGTGATCACGCCATCTTCAAGTTCAACGTCAGTCACATCAACGTCGTCCATCATCAGCGTTTCTAGAATTGCTTCATCGTCTTCGCCTTTGAATTGGAATACCGCTTGGTGATCGAACATGTGAGAAACTGCACCTTCAACACCAATCTTCGCGCCACATTTAACAAAACATTGGCGAACATCTTGGAAAGTACGGTTGCCGTTGTCTGTTAGACAGTCAACGATAACGCTTGTGCCACCAGGGCCAAAGCCTTCGTAACGTGCTGGAGCGTAGTCTTCACCACCACCGCCGTTCGCTTTATCGATCGCTTTATCGATAACGTGAGCTGGAACTTGGTCTCTTTTCGCTTTAGTGATCAAGTGCTTCAGAGACAAATTCATGTCTGGATCACCGCCACCGTTCTTAGCGCACATGTAAATTTCTTTACCGTATTTGGAATAAACTTTAATTTTTGCGCCTGCAGTTTTCGCCATAGAGGCTTTGCGCACTTCAAAACTTCTTCCCATCGGGATGTTCTCTCTAATTCAATTTGTTGCGAAGGATTTTAGCAAAACGTGTGAGCTTTTCAATTTCTCACCTTTGCAGAGGAAAGGGACGCAATTACGCTACGCCCATTACTCGCTTATATTTGTCTACAGATTCTAAAAATGAGGCTTTTTCTGCGTCATCTACAATTTTAGCGGCTTGCTGATCAATCTCGTCAGGCACAGCCTTGGCTTCACGCAACTTCCAAACTAAAAACGAAGCTTGTTTATCAAGTTCAATCTTGTTTTTCTCGTTAGCCGGAAGCGTAGATAGGTTGATCGACATACAAAAGCTCAAATCCGTAAAAATATGGTTTGGGAATATACCACACCAAAAAGCAAAGTAGAGAGCGAAACCGCGGTTGTGAGACGGAATAGATCAAAAAAATCGTGAATTGAATAAACAATCACGCAAATGCTACCGATAGGAGCAGATGGATCTATTTACTCATCTAAAGCAGAACTAGATTTAGATTTGCCATTTATTGACTACAATTTCACTAGTAGTTTTAGCGAGGCTGAAATCATGAAATCTGCTATTTTCTTGGCATTAACACTGTACCTAGTCACTTTCAATGTAGCGCTACATGCCAAGGTAATTTGGGCAATTCAGGATGAATGGCCACCCTATATCATTGATTCTTCAGAATACAATGGCATCGCCCATGAGATAATTGCTGAAGCTTTTTCCGCTCAAGGGTACGAGTTGAAACTCACTATCAAACCCTGGAGTCGAGCGCTGAGAGAAGTGGCAACCCAACGCTACGATATCGCCCTGACGGTATGGAAGAGCAGTGAGAGGCTGGAATACCTCTATTTCAGTGAACCTTATCTGATCAACTCATTAGTGTTTGTCACTCTGAACGGTAACTCATTTGATTACCATGGTTTAAAGAGCCTAGAAGGGAAAAGGATCGGCGTACTTCGAGGCTACGCCTACGACGATGCTTTCATGAACTCTAATGATTTTGATCGCTTGGACGCGGACAATATAGCCACCAACATTAAGAAACTTAAAGCAGGTCGAATTGATGCTTTGATCGCCGATAAGATGTTTTTTAAATGGTTTATTAAAAACAACAACCTAGAGATAAGCGATTTCCAATTGGTCAAACAACCTTTGGCCGAAAACCCGCTGTATATTGCTATCAGCCGTGATCACCCTAAAAAGGAACATATTATCTTTGTTTTCAATACAGGGCTTAAATCACTTCAGGAAACTGGTCGTATTTCAGTTTTGCTCGAGCAATATGAGTAGCCGTGGTTGTCGTGGCTAAACTCTACTTGAGTATCATAGTCATTACTTTTTCGATCTCAGCTGAGTCAGCAAACGCTTGTCCCCAATCTCAAGGAATGTCGATAGTGAGAGGCAAAAATAAAGGGCGGCTTTCCTACGCCACCCTTAGAGATTTCAATTGAGTTTGTGACTAGTGCAACAGGCCTAACTCTTTCGCTTCTTCGATAGTTAAACCGCTTTCTCGAATCTCTCTTAATGCTTCAATACGGCGACGAGCTTCGGCTGATTTAACTCCCTTAGTCGGCTTCTGTGATTCAACTTCTTCCGTGAAGTCCCACTTGCCAGCAATCTTACTCATTTCATCATGGTCAATAGAATTAATGGACATAAATACCTCCGAACAAACCATGCTAGGGACGACTAATCTGTAGCAAAACTCTTCGTCCCTTGTTAAGAATTTTAGTCCGAGAATGTGATTGTGCTAATAGATCCAAAATTCTTACTGTTTTTTGTATAAATAACTTTTGCGCAGCACTATAGAGCGAAGTACATTTAAAGGATTACCCCCTAACAAATGAAGTCGATCCGGCTCTCATTTTTCTCCTAAGATTCCGCCTCTCCCCATTGTGACTTTGTTTGTTACCGCGAGATTTTTCGAGTGAGTTCACCCTTTTCAACCTAACTTCTTTCCACTCATAAAATAAGCATTAATGATAATCATTCTCTTTTATATTTTAGGTAAGAGTTATGAGTGAATTTTCAAAGCAATATGCTTTTCATCCGGACCCGATCATTCAAATACGGGATTTGTGTGTCGATTACATTACAGAAAAAGGTGACTTTCGCGCCGTCAATTCGGTGAGTTTCGATATCGGCAAAGGCGAAATTTTTGGCCTGGCAGGCGAGTCAGGTTGTGGAAAAAGTACCATCGCTTTCGCAATTAATCGTCTTCATAAGCCGCCAGCGTTTATCTCTGATGGTCAAATCCATTTTGAAGGGCAAGATCTATTGCGCCTATCAGATAAAGCGATTACCGCTATCCGCTGGAGTGAAATTGCTATGGTGTTCCAAAGTGCCATGAACTCACTCAACCCAGTGTTACCGATTCAAGAGCAGTTTGCCGATGTGCTACGTCATCATCGCGGCATGAGCGACCAACAGGCAAAAGATCGCGCTGAAAAGCTACTCGACCTTGTTAATATTCCTCGCGAACGTTTAACCGAGTACCCACACCAGTTTAGTGGCGGAATGCGTCAGCGCTTAGTCATCGCCATCGCACTCTCATTGAACCCTAAACTCATTATCATGGATGAACCCACCACAGCACTTGATGTCGTCGTTCAACGTGAAATCCTGCAGCAGATTTACCAGTTACGTGAAGAATTTGGCTTCTCCGTGCTGTTCATTACCCACGATTTGGCACTGATGAGCCAGCTGTGTGACCGGATTGCCATTATGCGCAATGGCGAGATTGTCGAGGTGAATCAGTCAAAAAACATTCGCAACCATCCACAGCACGCCTACACACAAAAGCTTTGGGCCTCTTTCCCTAATATCCATGAAGCTAAACATCAAACCCAAGGAGTCACGGTATGAGCGATCCCATCATTCAACTCAACAACGTAGTCAAAGAGTTCACCATTGGCGGTGGGTTCTCTTCCGTCGATACTTTCAAAGCTCTGCAAGGGATAACGCTAAACCTTTACAAGGGGCGCACACTTGCGCTGGTGGGTGAATCAGGCTGTGGTAAAAGCACCTGTGCTCGATTGATCACTAAGGTTCACCCTGCAACTTCGGGCGAGATCCTATTCAATGGACGAAATATTAATGAGATCACTAGCCGTAAAGATCTTCAAGAGTATCGCAGCAAAGTTCAAATGGTGTTTCAAGACCCGTTTGGTTCACTCAACCCTACTCACACCATCGCTCATCACCTCACTCGTCCACTTAAGATCCACAATCAAGTAGCGAGCAATGCTGATATCCCGGCTAAATTAAAAGAGCTAATTGAACTGGTGGAACTCGCCCCCGATACCCTTGAGAAATTCCCACATCAACTGAGTGGCGGCCAGAGACAGCGAGTCAACCTAGCCAGAGCATTAGCGGTGGGGGCTGAAGTCATCTTAGCGGACGAGCCAACTTCAATGCTGGATGTCTCTATTCGCTTAGGTGTGCTTAATCTGATGCAGCGGATGAAAAAAGAGCTCGGAATCGGCTTTTTGTATATCACCCATGACTTAGCGACCGCCCATTACATCGCAGAGGAGACGGCCGTGATGTACAAAGGGCAAATTGTTGAATGGGGTGACACCCAAGCGATCTTGACCGATCCGCAACATCCCTATACCAAGCTTCTCATCTCTGCCGTACCCGATCCTGATCTGCCATTTGGTAACTTAGTCAAAAGTGAACCAAACTATTCATTAGATGCTGATCAAATTCGTGAGCAGAGTGCGATTGTACAAGAAGGATTTGATCAAGTTGGTCCAAACCACTTTGTAAAACATTGGGTTAAAGCAGCATGAGTGAACTGGGTACGTGGGTAGAGCAGATAAGTCAGTGGTATGAAACTCGAAAGCATGATCAAGGCAATCAATTGGAATCATTGATCCTATCGGTGCCTGACAGTGTATGGGGGCCTGTGATCACTGATGTTCAGAGCAAGGCGATCGCCTGCTGGTTAGATGGTTGTCTGCGTATCTTTCATCACGCTCAATATAGTGACCCTGAAAAGGCGTTCCAATATCTTCAGTTAGCCTATAGCAAGCTTCAGCAGGTTGTATCTAAACCGGCAAGTGAGTTGGAATTAAAAGATTGGTGCATGAAACGCTTACAACACCTTGCTGTCCTGAGCCTAGAGTTCTGTAATCAACAAACGCGCTCACATTGGCAGCAAGAATCCCATCAGCTTATCGAAAGCCATGTCCAATTTATGGCGAGTCACGCATGGAATGAACCTCAAAGTCGTGATCTTAGGAACTATGATCAAGGGAGTTCATCGCTCCATTAGTCATTAAAGCGGTAATACTCGGATCAATGATCAAGGAAAATCCCTTGATCATTGATCCGGAAACTGTCGCTAAGACCTGAATTTTAGGCAAAAAAAAGCGAGTTCAGAGAACTCGCAAAATATTCAGAATGAATGTAACAATATGAGCCAATCTATCGGGGATAATCCTATCCCCCATTCATCAGAAAGGACAAAAGGTTGTCTATTCGGGATAAATATTATCCAACTCCCCTACTCACAATGTCAGTTAACTGTCAGGGGAATGTAGTAGCTTTGTCTTGTTCTACCAAGAGTGTAACAGGGTATTTAACAAGGTAACCAAACACAAAAAAACCAGCATTTGTATGCTGGTTTTTGTCTCAAGGCTTTTTCACGCTATACCGCGACTTCATCCAGTGCTCGGAATACCGTTTCATCTAAATGCCCTTCAAACACCTGCTTACAGACTTTGCGTCGAACCGCTAGGCCTGCGATCAATCGTTCAATCGATAAGTGCTTGTTCTCACTCTGAGCATTATACAGCTCGATCATCTTACTTAGCGTTTCATATGGAATTGCTTGATCACCGACTCTCAAGAAGTCGAGCTTGTCTATGAGCTCCAGACACTCTTCTTGAATCGAGCTATGGGAATGCCCGGTCATCGCAGCTAAAGCCGTTATAGAGCGTTCTAGAGCCTCTGAGGAGGTATATTTAGATAGAGTAATGGTAATCTCGTCAGCGTTAATCTCTACTAGGTGTTTACGCTGCTTCACGCGACGGCCCAAATTGCCCTTCGGTGAACGTTCTTTTCGCTGAATAGGCTCAAATTCACCATCAATGATTTGCGACATCTCTTCAAGCTGCTTCTTCGAAACCATTTCATTACGCAGTGGGTTCGGCAAGGTTGGCGCCATATTACGCTTACCCGCATTGGTCGTACGAGCACGCGAGTAACGCAATACCTCTTCAGCATCACACTTAATATCGAACTGGTAATCCTTGATCTTTCCGTTCTCCATCATGGTCGAGATCGTTAAGTGATAACCCCATAAGTTCACAACAAAAAGATCTTCTGTCCCTTTGTTATCGGACAATTTCTTTAACTCACGGATCAGATCCATCGAGAAACGGCGCCACTCAATGTTACGCGCCAGTTTCTGGTTAAGCTCGCTGAGCAACATAACATCACTGTGACGGCGAGACATGCGGCTACGGAAGTAACTATACAGCTGGAATACCAAGGTGTGCTGCTTCAAAATTTCTGGCGGAAATAGGAAGAAATAATCTCGTGTGAGCAGTTCTTCGTAGAACGATGGCTCCCATACCAGGATGTATAGGTTCGGTTTAATGCGAATTTCGCCGTCAGCGCCCTCTGTAGGTGCTTCTTCCGATGCAGTGATGGTACGGGCCAAAAATCTAAAACGATCGCTCTTGAAGCCTTCTGGCATGTTCTCGCTTAACCAACGCCCTGTTAGCTCATGAAGTTGGAAATCCGTAAACTCGATACGATCAATACTATCGCGAATTGAATCACGAGCTGGACCACTGTCCTTCTTGCCACGCAAAGAAAGAATATCCGTGATGTAGAGCGGCGTTTTATTCGGTACGTGCGTACCATCCAGTTGGTATTGATGCTGGTGGTGCTCATGGTATTGCACGGTAAGCGTAAACAGAGCAAACAGTGTCATCAGATCGTCCACGGTCATGATGCTCTTTGAAGATCGTGTCTCGATCACTGCGCGCGTGCCGGAGATCGACACCATACTCTTTTGATAACTCTTACGCGTTCGGGGCGGAGCTAAGGCTTGATCGATGATACCAGCCCAGTTAGTTGGAGAAACGACAAATTGATCGGCTTCATCACGCATCGCTGGCGGGGTATTCAAACCATACTCGTTAAGTAAGCGCTTATTGACTTGTGTTTGAGCCAATGCTTTCGAACGTTTTTGCTTTGCGTTTTGCTTAACAGTTTCAGTCACTAAGCTAGTTGCGCCTAGTACTGAAATGAGCTGATTTGGATTCACAAAGCGATGCAGCATGGTTTTACCAGCAAGCCCTTCTTCAAAACGAACTGGGACTTGTTGAAATAATCCGATATTTACTGCTGCACGCAGACGCTGCTGAATAGCCGCACGAGTGACTTGGCCATCAGTTGCATCGATAAGCTCTGTTGTTGAAACCAAGCCATCTTTGCTGCTAAAGCCTCGCAGTGAAATTAAATTAAGAAGTTCAACGATACTTTTGGTAACGCCTTTGAAGTGTTGGTACTGTTCAATCCAGTTCACCGCCATTTCAGAAACTTCAAATAAGTGTCCGTCTTTGTGGCTTCTTGGCGCTTTGATCAGCAGTTTTTCGTCTGAGCTCATTATTAGATCCGTGTCACGCTAGCCGTAATATCGCTATAGTTCCGAAAGAATAAAGAAAAAAAGATCATAAATAAAGAAAAAATTATTGCTTTTAAATAACTGATCTTTTTGATTAATCTGATCTTAATTGATTATATGATCTATTGATCAGGGCGAAAGATTGATTGTAAGAGATTGTTTATAAAAGACTATTTTTTTTATGCGTGGAAAGCATGATCATGGCTGAAGCGAAAGCATGATCAATAAACCATTGAAAGCATGATCAAAAATCGCTAGAACGATGATCATAGCGAACTCGAATCAATGATCAATGAATGACTGAAAGCATGATCATCATCTTCTAACACTTTATCCACAAGCAAGGTGAGGAAAGGATGCTCTATTTAATAACGACAGTTGAATCTGTTCGATATTGTCCCGAAAGAATGATCAAGGATCAAGCGCTGATATCCTAAAGTGGTCGAATAATAATCTAATTAAAGATTCAGTTAACACTCAACTGAGTTTGTCCACATATGGCGGTTTAGCAGAATAGTTTCGAAAGCATGATCATGATGGGAGCTCTACTTATGCGTGTTCTTCCTATGTTTACCAAGAAGCTTCATTTAATTGAGTGAATTAGCCCTAATCTCCCACTCCATATACATTCATCCGTAATTTAGTCTGGAATTATCATGCTTCCGGTGTTGATTTACACTTGATCATTTTTCCGATCTTGGATCTTTTCAATTTACTGAGCGTAAGGCTGTGAGATGCGATGATTTTTCCTTGATCATCGTTCCTAAAGTAGCAATTTGATAAGGAAGCATGATCATGACAGTTCCCTTGATCATGCTTCCAACAGTAAGACGAGTAATAGTAATACCGACTCATTGTCTACGAGTTAGTGATGACAAAAGCTTAGCGACAAAATATCCCTTTTAAAGTCAAAATTACACCATCCGTAAATTAGTGACTAATCTTAATCGTTCCGGAGTTCACAATAGACAATCATGTTTACATTGTAAATAAGTGACACTGTGACACTTTCAATGTTTTTCAGTTTGTAGTGCATTATCAATGTAAAATTGAGTCAATTTTTTGCTTGTTTAATCCTCAATTCAATCAAATTAATGTCAAAACTCAATTTTATGTGATGTTTATCTATAACTGAGTGTGCACCTTTTTATTGTCTATGGTTTTAAATGCTGTACAATCGTAACTAAGTCATTAATAACGGAATTTGGCAAATGAAACGAGAACATACAATCGAGAGTCTCATTCAACTCGCTGAAAAAACAGCTCAGGTTCAAGCAGATCGCATTGAGATAGTTTTAGAAGAGCGTAGCGACGAACATTTCCCTCCGATGTCAAAAGCATTGATGGAAACACGTTCTGGTTTAACGCGTCGTAAACTCGATGATGCAATTAGCAAGTTAGAAGAGTCTGGTCATCAGTTTACGAAGAACAATGCTAACCATTACTCTATTTCTCTTGATGAAGCACATATGCTGATGGACGCTGCGGGTCTCCCTAAATTCCATCAACGTAAGAAAAACGGCGACAACAAACCTTGGATTATCAACGTACAGAACCAAAAGGGTGGTACGGGAAAATCGATGACCGCGGTTCACCTAGCTGCATGTTTAGCGTTAAATCTTGATAAGCGCTACCGTATCTGTTTGATAGATTTAGATCCGCAAGGCTCTTTACGTCTATTCCTCAATCCGCAAATCAGCCTTACCGATCATGAGAATATCTATTCTGCCGTCGACGTTATGCTTGATAACGTGCCTGAAGGGGTAGAAGTCGACAATGAATTCCTTAACAAGAATGTACTGTTACCAACTCAGTATCCAAATCTTAAGACGGTTTCTGCATTCCCAGAAGATGCGATGTTTAACGCTGAAGCGTGGCAGCATTTATCTCAGAATCAATCTCTAGACATCGTTAAGCTACTTAAAGAGAAACTGATTGATAAGATTGCGGATGATTTTGATATCATCATGATTGATACGGGTCCACACGTTGACCCACTAGTTTGGAACGCGATGTACGCATCGAACGCGTTGCTTATCCCTTGTGCAGCTAAGCGTTTGGACTGGGCATCAACAGTTAACTTCTTCCAACATTTACCGACAGTGTACGAGATGTTCCCTGAAGACTGGCAAGGTCTTGAGTTTGTTCGTTTAATGCCAACAATGTTTGAAGATGATAACAAGAAGCAAGTCGCAGTGCTGACGGAAATGAACTACTTACTTGGTGATCAAGTAACCATGGCGACGATTCCGCGCAGCCGAGCATTTGAAACATGTGCAGATACCTACAGTACTGTATTTGACCTGACAACAGGTGATTTTGAAGGCGGCAAGAAGACACTTGCTACCGCGCAAGATGCAGTACAAAAAAGTGCGCTTGAAGTCGAGCGTGTACTGCACAGTCACTGGACATCATTAAATCAGGGGTAATTAGAAAATGGCAATTAAGACTTCAGATTTAAACGCAAGATTATTTGGTAAGGCGAATAAGCGTCATGTAACGACGCCGCAGGAAGCCCAACAAGCCGCAAAAGACCAAGCTCAGGTTATTGAACTTTCGGTTGCAGGTGAAGAAAAGGTGCAGTTCGAGTTAGTTCGAATTCCAGCGGACAAAGTGACTGAGCAAACAGTCGTATTCGCAGAGAACGCACGTGAGCAATCGTTCCTAAATGAGCACGCTCTGTCAGATGTGTTGGTGACTTTAAAAGAGCGTGGCCAGCAATACCCAGCAGTTGGCCGTAAACGTGAAGATGGCAAAATCGAAGTTCTCGATGGTAGCCGTCGTCGCATGTCATGTATTCTGGCGGATAAAGAGTTTCTTATTTACGTTGGTGAGAACATTAGCACGCAACACGCTAAGTTTCTTTCTGATGTTGCGAACGCGCACAAGCCACTTTCTCTTTATGAGAAGGGCAAAGAGATGTTAGCCAAACTCGAAAGTGGTGAAGCAGAAGACCAGAAAGCACTAGCGAAGATGTTCCAATGTAGTGAGGCTTTGGTGAGCGGCGCCTTAAAAGCGGCTGATCTCCCACTGCAACTTCTTCAAGCATACCCGAATGTTGCAGAGCTTGGTCGACCGACGATAGTTAAACTGCATAAACAGTTTAATGGTCTGGCGCAAGAGAAACGCAGTCAGTTGCTCGATAAGTGTCGCTCTGAAGACGGTTTTGTTTGGCAACGTAGTGAGTCTCAAGGCGTGGCTCGTATTACTAAAGAAGTGACTGAAACCATCGAAGCTTGGGTTGAAGAGTTGTCTCCTGCAAAGAAAACTCCTTCCGCGAAAAAAGAGTTGGTAAAAGGTCGAGCGGACTACACTCGTAAGGGCTCTAATTTGACCCTAAATCTTAAGAAAGTTGATGACGAGTTAATGCAAGAGATCTTAGATTTAGTTGCCACTAAACTCAATTAGTCGATAATTCGAAATTAATTAAGCCGCTTATTAGCGGCTTTTTTTATGTCATAATGATAGCCACTGACGTAACTCTAGGTCCTCGCTCTCACATGGCTGCTCTCAATCACTACTTTACTCAACTTATTAATATTGCTCAGCAGCGTCACCATCGATTTGGTGTCGTTTTGTCTGGAGATAGCGACTGGCAAGACGCATCTATTGAGCAACTATGCCATGCTATTAAGCCAGAAAGCCTTTACCAGCTTGGAGGGTCAATTGCGCTACAAGCGACAAAGAGCGTGAAGTTTAATAAAGGTCAGCAGTTACTCGGACAAGAGTGTGAGTTACTTGTTTGTGATTTTAGAGATGGGATTGATGCCAACAGTTTTAGCGCTGCGACAGGCTGCGTTAAAGGTGGAGGAATCATTGTTATCTTATGTGATGCTTTAGAACAAACGCAGGGCTATGACTCTGCTTGGTTCAATCAGTCGTTACAAAAACTATTGGTCATAGAGCAGGGCAGTGAACTTCCAGCGTTGCCTAACATTAACGTTACCGAGATGTCACCGTTCGAACAACAAGGTATTGCGGTTGAGAAAATCATTAAGGTGGTTGAAGGGCATCGTAAGCGCCCGTTAGTTATGACCGCTGACAGAGGTCGAGGCAAGAGCAGTGCGCTGGGGATTGCCGCCGCACAATTGATGCAAAGCCGAGCTATTCATATCGTGTTAACGGCGCCAAGCTCGGCAACCATTTCGCCTGTATTTGAACACGCTAGTCGTCTGTTACCCGATGCAAAGCGTGGCAAGAATATTATCGAATGGGAAAACTCGATATTAGAGTTTGTTGCACCTGACGAGCTGTTAAAACGCACCCAGGCGATTGACTGTCTATTTGTCGATGAAGCCTCTGCTATCCCTATCCCAATGCTAAAGAAAATGGTTGAGAGTCATCATCGCACTGTGTTTTCTACCACGATTCATGGTTACGAAGGTTGCGGTAGAGGGTTCACGCTTAAGTTCCAAACTTGGCTTAAAGAGCAGCGTCCTGGCTCGGTATTCTATCACTTAGATCAGCCAATCCGATGGGCAAGTGGAGACCCATTAGAGTTGTGGTTGTTTGACAGTTTCTTACTCAATGCCGATTTAGTCGAAGTGCCAAATGCGGTGAGTAAACCTGTGCTTGAGTTAATCGATAAACAACGTCTAGTTGATAAACCTGAACTACTACGCTCTTGCTTCGCTTTACTTGTGAATGCTCATTATCAAACTTCTCCCAATGACCTGATGTTGTTGCTCAGCGATCCGGCAATTCAGCTTT
Source organism: Vibrio orientalis CIP 102891 = ATCC 33934 (assembly GCF_000176235.1). NCBI lineage: Bacteria > Pseudomonadati > Pseudomonadota > Gammaproteobacteria > Vibrionales > Vibrionaceae > Vibrio > Vibrio orientalis. Next base: position 1,434,429 of record NZ_ACZV01000004.1, read on the forward strand.
ATGTTTGGCAGCAAGACGAACAATGTTTAGCGTCGATACTCACCGTTGATGAAGGCAGGTTATCTCCTCAACTCATCAATGAGGTTCAACTTGGTCAGCGTCGTCCACGTGGGCATCTTGTTCCCATCGTATTGGCGGGCCAACTTGGACTTACACAAGCAGCGGCGCAGTCCAGCTTAAGAGTGATGCGTATTGCTGTACATCCGCAATTGCAGAATATGGGTAACGGACAATTGCTGATTCGCCAGCTTCAAGATATGACTCACTACGATTTTTATTCCACCAGCTTTGGTGCGACACCTGAACTTGTGGCCTTCTGGAAAAGTGTGGGTTTTCAACCCGTCAAATTAGGAAGTCAGCGAGATCAGGCGAGCGGAACCCACTCACTTGTAATGACTCTAGGCAGTAGCAATTGGAGCGATAGAGCGAGTGAAATTTTCCAACAAAGTTTTCACTACGCATTGAGCGAAGGGTTCCAACAACTTGAGATTGAACTTGTCCGTAGTTTAATCTCTGTTAATGATGCTTCCGTTGAAAATAGGGGCGTTGGCCGTTTAGTTCAGCTCTATGCTCAAGGAGGGACTAACTTTGATAGTGTGGCGCCAATTCTTGATAATTGGTGGAAGCAAGCCCCTCACTTGGCGAATCAGCTTGATGATTTGTTTATTCGAAAAGTCGTTCAACGGTGGGATTGGAACCAATGTGCTAAGGCGTTCAATTTCGCAGGATATAAGCAAACGGAACAGGCTCTAAGAGAGATATTACGGTCTCTATAACATGGTTAGATTTACACTGTAAAAAGGGTGAATCAGATTTCAATGACTGAATTTACACTGTAAACAAGTGACTGTTTTACAGTGTAAATTCAATCTACAATATATTGATAAACTTGATGGTAGTTAAACATACCGCCCTGATTAGCATTTTTTTATATCAATATTAAAACTTCCTAATTAGCTAATATATAAAGATTAATTAATCTATCTACAACTAAATTCAAGCCCTCTTCATACAAAATCTGTATTGCCTCACCTTGCGAATTAATGATTCCTTCCTACACTCAACATTAAGCAACTTGCTTAATATCGGCTAGGAATAATTAAAAAGGTGAAAACATGGACTGTTTATTACCTGAGTCTCTTGATATATCGACTGTGCTCGACACGACGACTCAATACCAACATTGGCTTACTCAAGCTAGCACACTCCATATTAACGCTTCTGAAGTGGTGCGTGTTGATGCTGCAGGCATCCAAGCGCTCACCGCTTTATTCCTGACCGCGAAACGCAATCAGATTGAGGTTCAACTCATCAACCCAACCAATTTACTGCTTGAAGGTATTTCGACCCTTGGGCTGAAAGAACAGTTTGAAAAGAGCAACTCAGTTGGAGAGTGACAATATGACAAAAATTTTGGCTGTAGATGATTCGGTGTCAATTCGTCAAATGGTTAGCCACACATTACGTGATGCTGGTTACGATGTTGAGACCGCTAATGATGGACGCGACGCTTTGTCCAAAGTGACCGCTGGAAAGTTTGATGTTGTTATTTCAGACGTCAACATGCCAAACATGGGGGGCTTTGAATTAGTTAAAGCTTTACGAGAGAAACCCCAATACAAATTTATTCCCATCCTAATGCTAACGACTGAAACCAGTACTGATAAGAAACAACAAGGTAAGTCGGCAGGAGCAACAGGTTGGTTAGTGAAACCGTTCAATCCAGATACGCTATTAAAAACACTAAAACGCGTTATTTAGTTCGGTTTAGTTTTCCACTGCAACGTCAATTGGTAAGGCAACAATATGGCATTAGACATGGAGCAACTGCGCAAGATGTTTTACGAGGAGTGTCGTGAAAATCTTGAAGTGCTAGAAGAGGTATTGCTCAATTTAGATTTGGCTCATATTGAAGATGAGTCCATCAATACAATCTTTAGAGCAGCACACTCAATCAAAGGGGGAGCAGGGACGTTTAATCTTCTCGACATTAGCGAGTTTACTCATAATGTCGAAGCGTATCTCGATTTAGTGCGCAACCAAGAACGAACGCTCACTGCCGACAGCATCGATCTACTCCTTAAGAGCGGCGACTGTATTCACAGCATGCTAGAAGGGCATGAACAGGGAACCGATGTGAATCTGGATCTCAAACAAGAGGTCAGTCAAAAGTTGGCAGAGCTATTAGGTAGCGACTCGAGTGAGCCTGAAGTTGTCGACTGTGAAAGTGAAGACGTTTTAGAAACCTCATCAAACGCCGATCAAGTCTGGAATATCTCTTTTGCACCCCATCAGGATATGTTCTTTAGCGGCAATGACCCGCTTAGAATATTGAGAGAACTGAGCGAGCTAGACGATTCATGTCAGATCAATATTGATACTTCCGCTCTGCCTGAACTACAAGAGATTGAATCTGAACTTTGCTTCTTATCTTGGCATGCGACGATAAGTGGCGCACTTGACCTCGACCTTATTAAAGAAATCTTTGAGTGGGTAGAAGATGAGTGTGACTTAACTATTGAGTTGAGCCAACCCGATATAGAGCAACCTGCTGAAGATAGCCAACAAACAACGTCACCTGTCACAACGGTTGAAAACACTGAGACAAAACCTGTACCAGAGAGTGCTGCTAAATCGACTAAGGTCGCGAAGTCTGACTCCAGCGTGAGTTCCATCCGTGTTGACATCGACAAAGTTGATAGCTTGATCAACTTAGTAGGTGAGTTGGTGATTACTCAGTCGATGCTGACTGAAATTGGTAATGATTTTTCCATCGATAAGCTAGAGAAACTTAAATCAGGCTTAGATCAACTGCTGCAGAACAGTAAAGACTTGCAAGAGAATGTGCTCAACATACGTATGTTACCGATGAGCTTTGCCTTCAGCCGTTTCCCTCGTTTAGTTCGTGATTTATCAAGCCGTCTTGAGAAGCAAGTTGACCTGCAAATTAAAGGCGAACAAACCGAGCTAGATAAAACCGTTCTTGAGCGAATAGTGGATCCTCTAGTGCATTTGGTCAGAAATGGTATCGACCACGGTATTGAACAGCCAGAGCAGCGTTTAGAAAACGGCAAGTCAGAAATGGGTGTGATTGAACTGAATGCTTACCATCAAGGTGGTGCGATTGTTATCGAAATCCGAGATGACGGTGCAGGCCTGAATTGCGACAAATTGTGGAATAAGGCTCTAGAGAAGGGCGTGTTATCACCGGACTCACGTCGCGAAGAGTATAGCGACAAACAGATCATGAACCTCATTTTTGCACCGGGCTTTTCAACAGCAGAAGAAGTTTCAGACATCTCTGGTCGAGGTGTAGGAATGGATGTGGTTAGACGAAATATTGAGGAGTTAGGTGGACATATCGAGGTGGAATCAGAGCTAGGGAAAGGCAGTCGATTTACTATTAGCCTACCTCTGACTTTGGCTATTCTCGATGGCCAACTAGTTCGAGTCGCGGGAGAAGTCTATGTTATTCCGCTATTAACCATTGTTGAATCGATTCAGATTGATCCTCAATGCATCAAACTCGCTTCTGGCGGTATCGAGTTGTATCGCCTTAGAGAAGAGAACATTCCAATCTTGCGATTACAAGAAGAGTTAGAGATGGGCAGCAGCGGCGGTCTAGATCAACGAATTCTCTGTTTTGTTGAAGCGGCGGGAAATCGAGTTGGTCTACTGCTTGATGAATTGCTCGATCAGCAACAGGTCGTGATCAAGAGTTTAGAATCAAATTACAGCAAAGTGGCGGGGATATCCGGAGCCACTATTTTGGGAGATGGTTCGGTCTCTTTGATTATTGATGTGCAAGGACTGATTACCAATTTCTTAAATCGTACCTCTGATTCATCTAACAAAGGCCTAGCGGCGTAAGGGGGCGAACATGGAAGTGGTAGCAACACCAAGTAACAACAACGAACTTGCCGCGCAGTCGCGAGAAAATATTGAAGCTCAAGCGGAAGCCTTGCTTGAGAACATGAATGATGAGGCGAGCGAAAGTGCGGATTTTCTCAGCTTCCAACTTGCTGGGGAGCTTTATGGCGTTGAGATAAAAGACGTCGAAGAGATTCGCGTTTGGGAGCGACCAACCCCGATTCCAAGAGCGCCAGACTTTGTTTGTGGGGTGATAAACCTGCGAGGGATGATCGTTCCCGTTGTCGACCTAAGACTGCGTTTTTCAGTTGGAGTTCGAGAGTATCTACCAACGACAGTCGTTATCGTGCTGCGCTTTAGTGATGATGAGCAAGAGCGCTTGATGGGCTTAGTCGTCGATGCGGTTAGTGATGTGGTTAGCCAAGGTCAAAATGAACTCTATCCGGCGGTTGGTGAATCGCTTGTGACCCCCTACTTGCAAGGGCTGATCAATGTTGGTGAACAAGTCATGTCATTACTTGATACAGAAGAGTTACTTAACATTGAACGAATATTAAGGGCGCACTCATGATTATGACTCAAGAGTTTTTAAGCTTTGTCCTTGAAGAGGAAGAGTACGGCGTTCCTATTCTAGAGGTGAGAGAAGTGCGTGGCTGGAGCTCAGTCAGAGAAGTACCAAACTCGCCGGAGTATATGAAAGGGGTGTTGGAGATTCGTGGAGAATATGTCCCTATTGTTGACCTGAGAATGCGATTTGGTTTGTCTCCGGCCCATATTGGGGCAACGACGGTAGTGATTGTACTCAATGATGCACAAAAACATCCGTTAGGCATCATTGTTGATGGTGTCTCTGAAGTTTATCCACTTAGCGAAGAGCAGATCAAACCATCTCCGTATGTCTCCGCTGATGTCGATCATAGCTATGTTCGAGGAATTGCTTCGGTAGCAAATGGGCACCTTATTCTTATTAATCTTGAAACTCTGTTCGATGCAGCAGAATTAGTTCTACCCAACCAAGAGGAAGAGAGTTGGGCTTAAGGCCGTTACGTATGCAGTGTTTTCGTGTCGGTAGATAACGTCAGATGAAGCAACCAGTGAGGGGAAACTCATGGCATTTTGGAATAGAAGAACGGAGCCTTCAGCTCAATTTGTAGCACCAACGCAAGATACGTTGACAGAAAGCGTTGAGCCAGAACAAGAACAAGATCAGGGAGTAACGAAAGAGCAGCTATTTTCTGCGCTTAACGCCGCGCAAACGGCACTCATGATGATAGACCGTGATTTCAATATCACCTACCTCAACCAAAAGTCGATGGATCTGTTACAAACACATGAAGCCTTATTTCGCTCAGTGTGGCCAAATTTTCAAGCGACGGAAGAGTTCCTGCTTGGTTACTGTATTGACTTATTTCATACCAATCCAAGTCATCAGAGACAAATGCTTTCTAATCCCTCTAATTTGCCTTACACCACAACCATTACCGTTAAAGACGTTAAGATCGAGCTGAATGTTGGCGCGATCATTGATGCGAGTGGTAACTATGTGGGTAACACCCTGGAATGGTCTGATGTAACTAGTGATCTAAAACAGCAGGATGAAATCACCCGCCTTCAAGCGGCTGTCGATCAAGCACAAACAGCGATGGTCATGATTGATCGTGACTTAAATATTACCTACACCAACCACGAAACGATTAACTTGTTTAGTAAACATGAGGCGACACTACGCTCTGTATGGTCGGGTTTTACCGCCAGCGAAGAGTGGTTACTAGGGCGCTGTATCGATGAGTTCCACAGAAACCCAGCACACCAACGTCAATTGCTTGCCGATCAGAACAACTTGCCTTATAGCACTGATATTTCAATTCAAGATTTAAAGATTGAGCTCAATGTCGCTGCTATCAATGATGCCCAAGGTAACTATATTGGTAATACCTTAGAGTGGCGTGATGTGACAGAGGAACGTGCTAAAGAAGAAGAGATCGGGCGCTTAGCATCAGCGGTATCAGGTATGACAACCAACCTAATGATGGCCGATAAAGACGGCATCATTACTTATCTAAACCCATCGCTTGCAACCCTACTAAAAAGCCGTGAAAGTGACCTACAGAAAGCTCTTCCGGGCTTTGACGCCAGTAACTTGGTTGGCAAAAATATTGATGTCTTCCATAAGAACCCTAGCCACCAGCGCAATATTATTGCCAACCCTGATCGGCTGCCGTTTTCATCTAACATCGCAGTTGGCGGCCTAGAGTTCAACTTAACGTGTATTGCGATGCGTGATGGTCAAGGAAACTACGTTGGTCCTGCGTTGCAGTGGGTTGATATTACCGAGCAGCAAGATGGTCAACGCCAAGTTGAATCCTTGATTCAAAAAGCCATTGCCGGTGAGTTAAATGAACGAATCGACACCAGCGTTTATAACGGTTTCATGAAAGAACTTGGGGACGGCATTAACAATCTGCTCGATACCATGGTTGGGCCGTTAGGTCAGTGTATTGATGTCATGAGCCAAGTGGCGGATGGCAACTTAAATACCACCATGCCGGAAGATAATACCGGTGAGTTTGCGCGACTTTCTCATGCAGTGAATACGTCGATTGTTAACATTCGTAATATGGTCGACAAAATTACACAATCGTCTGCTCGTGTGGCAACCGCGTCCACAGAAATTGCTGAAGGTAATAATGATTTGAGCCAGCGTGTTGAAGCTCAAGCATCAAATCTAGAAGAAACCGCAGCAAGTATGGAGCAAATGACCGCGACGGTTCGACAAAACGCAGACAATGCCAAAGGGGCAAATGAACTGTCTGATGACGCAACTAAGAAAGCCAGTAAAGGTGGCGAAGTCGTTGGCCAAGCAGTCTCTGCTATGGCGGAAATCAATACCGCCAGTAAGAAAATTGCAGACATCATTGGCGTGATTGATGAGATTGCTTTCCAAACTAACCTCTTGGCACTGAATGCCGCCGTTGAGGCTGCGAGAGCGGGCGAGCAAGGCCGTGGATTTGCCGTTGTAGCTGGGGAAGTGAGAAATCTAGCGCAACGCAGTGCAGCCGCTGCTAAAGAGATCAAAGGACTTATTAAGGACAGTGTTGAAAAGGTTGATGAAGGCTCTCGATTGGTTGATGAATCCGGTGAAACACTCAATGAAATTGTTGATGCCGTTGCTAAGGTGACAGAACTTATCGCGCAAATTGCCTCTTCAAGCCTAGAGCAGTCAACGGGGATTGATGAAATCAACCGAGCGATTGCGACCATGGACGAAATGACTCAGCAGAACGCATCCTTGGTTGAAGAAACATCGGCTGCGAGTCAGTCGTTGCGAGATGAAGGCAAACAGTTGCTGCAGTTGATGAACTTCTTTAGCGATGACAACAACGTGACTACATTTGAATCGAAAGCGATGGGAAAGGTCGCGAGCAGTAATGTTCGAGAGATTCGCACCCCAAAGGTCGCTAACTCTAGCTTCAAGCTTGAAGAGGATGGAGACGAATGGGAAGAGTTCTAGCCAGGACTGAGCAATCGGTGCCAGAGTCGAGTGAGTTTGAGCTAACGGATAAAGACTTTAAGTTTATTCAATGGTTCATGCACAAGAATGTCGGCATTTTCTTTTCTGATAGAAAAAGGACCATGGTTTATGGCCGTATCAGTCGCCAACTTAGGCGACTGGGCCTGAAGCGTTTTAGTCAATACCGACAATTGATGGAGGGCGACTCGCAAGAACAGGTAAATTTCATCAATTGTCTGACGACCAACAAAACGCAGTTCTTTCGTGAATATCACCATTTTGAATTCATAGAAAAAGTATTGCTGGCCGAGTGGAAGGGACAGAACTTAAAGCAAGTGCGGATTTGGTCTGCGGGCTGTTCAACAGGTGAGGAGCCTTATAGTTTAGTTTCCTCTTTGTACTGGGCGAAGGCTTTTGAGTTGTTTGAAAGTGTTCAGATCACAGCGACCGATCTTGACACAAAAGTTTTGGCACATGCAAAGCAAGGTATTTACAACGAAGAGGCGATAAATAGTATTCCAAGTAAATACCTAAAGCCCTGTTTTGTTAAAGGGACAGGTAAGCAGGCTGGGAATGTGAAATGTAAATCAGGGTTGCAGAAGATCATCAATTTTCGCCAGCTCAACTTGCTCGAAAAGTGGGATTTTGACAAACCATTTGATCTGATTTCATGTCGAAACGTGATGATCTATTTTGACCGAAATACTCAGGAAAAACTGATTAAGCGCTTTTATCAGCAATTAAAACCCGGTGGTGTTTTATTCATCGGACATTCGGAAAGTGTGCCAGCGAGTTTAGATCTATTCCACCACCTCGGGCATACCATTTACGTCAAGAAATAGGGAACATGCATGATTGAAGCAAGGAGCGCGGCTCCAAAGTATGAAAATCTGCACTTTAATCGCTTTTATCACCCGACAAAAGACAAGCATATAGTCAAGGTGCTACCTGGAGGGGTGTATTGCTCTTCAAAACAAGATGAGCTGATTGCTACTGGCTTAGGTTCCTGTGTTGCGGCGTGTATTTGGGATTGCCACGAACATATAGGTGGAATGAACCACTTTCTTTTACCGTTTGATAGTAAGAGCCAGCTTAAATCATGGAAACCCGATGAGGTGATATCGACGGCTTCTCGATACGGCAGTTATGCAATGGAGATGCTATTGAACGCAATGATAGAAAGAGGCTCAAAGCGTTCGTCGCTCAAAGTGAAGCTATTTGGAGGTGCGCAAATGCTAGGGCGTAGCTCCATGATTGGTGAAAAAAATGTCGCCTTTATTCTTAATTACGTCAAACAAGAAGGAATAGAGGTGGTCGCTCAGGATTTAGGTGGCTTAGAACCACGTAAAGTGATGTTTGACCCATATAGTGGAAAGGCGTGGCTTAAGCGAATTCCATTTACTGAAGTTCATCACCTGCAAGACCAAGAAGAGCAATATGCACGTCAGTTGGATAGAGAAAGTCATCGTCTTCATGATGATGACGTGGAGCTGTTTTAATGAAAAAAATAAAAGTATTGGTGGTTGATGACTCCCCCGTTTATCGCGCTTTACTATCTGAGTTGATCAATTCTGATCCCGAACTGGAAGTGGTTGCGACGGCAGAAGATCCATTTGAAGCGAGGGATTTGATCAAAGTCCACAATCCCGATGTACTGACTTTAGACATCGAGATGCCAAAGATGAATGGTGTTCAGTTTCTAAAGAATCTTATGCGTCTTAGACCCATGCCTGTTGTGATGATTTCAACTCTGACTCAGCATGGGGCGGAGGCAACGCTCGCCGCTCTGGAGTATGGCGCAGTTGATTACTTCCCTAAGCCTTCCGTAGACCGCACCGGCGAGATTGCCAGTGACAAGAAACTGGTCATCGAAAAGATAAAGATGGCGGCCGGTGCAAACGTGACTTCGGGCGCTACTTTTTCTAAGCAGAAGACACAATGCAAGTTGAGTGTTCCTAAGCACAACGATCACATTGAAGTCGTTGCCATTGGTGCATCGACAGGGGGGACTGAAGCGGTCAAGCAGGTCCTGTCTATGCTACCCGCGAATATGCCGCCGATTATTATTACTCAACATATTAGCGCGATGTTCTCGGCCTCTTTTGCCCAAAGACTGGATGAGAACAGTGACATTGAAGTGAAAGAGCTTGGCGCAAATCGAGCGCCTTTAGTCGCTGGGTGCGCTTATTTAGCACCTGGGGACAAGCACCTTGTGGTAGTTCGCAGGGGGGCACATCTTTACTGCCAATTGGATGATCGACCTGCGGTAAATAGACACAAGCCTTCAGTGGATGTGATGTTTGATACGGTCGCTGAAACGGTGGGTGATAAAGCGATAGGGGTCATTCTTACGGGGATGGGACAAGATGGAGCAAAGGGGATGTTGCGAATGAAGCAGCTGGGCGCGAAGACAATCGCCCAAGATCAGGCATCGTCAGTGGTGTGGGGGATGCCACGCGTTGCCACAGAGATGGGGGCTGCCCTAGCGGTAGTGGATTTACATAGTGTGGCAGGACAGATATGCCGCTACTTATCTCCTGATTCATAGTCAGGCTACAACGTCAGGGAAGAATGGATGAACATTAAAAAAAATACAAATAACGCACGATATTTCATCGCAATTGGTTTGCAGATCATTCTCCTGTCGACGGCAATGAGTATGTCGTCGTCGGCATTGCATGTTGCTTTGATGGTGATGGCTGCCGCTGTCCCATGGTTTGTGATTCCTAGGGCTGCGCAGAAGGTGCGAGAGAAACAGAGCGATGATGCTTCAGCGATCTCATCGGCTAAGTTAACGCCACCAAAAGAAGTATACCCAGTGCTATCAACCATCTCTCAACAATTAACCGATCCATTGAACCACCAAAGAAGTGTGGTTGACGAGTCGGTTGAAACACTGAATGAAAGCTATTTCGAGTTACAAAAACTCGCCGAAGAGCAAAATCAAATCACTTCAGAGTTGGTTGAGACTCTGCTCGGAAACAAAGACAGCAGCAATGATATTAGCCATGTTTTACCTAAGACCGAAGCCATTATCCGTCAGTTTGTCGATACCTTGGTGAACGTATCAGAAAAAAGCATCTCAGCGGTACACAGTATTCATGATATGTCCGATAAGCTTGATGCCGTTTTTAAACTTCTAGAGCGGGTGAGGGGCCTTTCAGAACAAACTAATCTTCTGGCGTTGAATGCCGCCATTGAAGCGGCAAGAGCCGGAGATGCTGGGCGCGGTTTTGCGGTGGTAGCCCAAGAAGTACGAGATCTTTCAGTGAAAGCCAAAGAGCTTAATGATCAGATTGAAATGGAAATTAATGTCGCGCAACAAACGGTCAACGAAGCTAATAAAACAGTGGGAGAAATGGCCTCCATTGATATGACTGAGGCAATTGAGTCGAAAGAGAAGGTTGATGCGATGCTGCGTGGCGTTCAAGAAGTCAATGTCACGGTTGAGCAAGAAGTACAAAAAATTCGTTCTAGTGGCGATTCTATCCACTCTCAGGTCGATAACGGAATTCGTGCATTGCAATTTGCTGACATTATCGTTCAGCAAGGGGAGTACGCACAAACAACGGTGGGCTACTTACAAGAGTTCGCGCAGACTTGTCAGCTATGGGGACAAGGGGCGATAGATGTAGATGAGTTTACAGCCGCGATTCTTGAACTGCAAAATCAAATAGAAAGTCGGGGTGCACCAGCAGCATCGCAAGAGAGCATAGATGAAGGAGAGGTCGAGCTGTTTTAGGTCTTTCAGACTGAATTACTGTGAGGAAAAAAGTATGACTGTAGAAGCACAAATGGACTCAGCAGCAAAACATATCACGATTCTGATTGAAGGAGCGTTTGGCTTCAATTTGGTACAAGAATTTCGCCGTTGTTATAACGATCGGCAGGAGTTTCGCTTCACCATCGACTTACGTAAAGTTGATTACATTGATAGTGCTGGCTTGGGGATGTTACTCAACATGCACAACTATCTTGGCCAAGAGGATGGCATGATTCGTATCACCAATACTTTACCCCAAGTACGAAAAATTCTTACTATTTCGCGCTTTGATAAGAAGTTCGCTATTGAGTGATAGCTAAGGAGCTCTTATGCATGTAATGATTGTTGATGACCATGCCACCAATCGAGAGCTGTGCCGCTTTATGCTGAGTCATTTAGCTGAAACGGTAACAACTTTTGAAAATGGTCAAGGTGTGGTTGAAGCAATGACAAAGATGGACAGCTTACCTGATGTGATATTGCTTGATGTGATGATGCCAGTAAAAGATGGAATCACGACTGCGCAAGAAATTAGGCAAGCGTTTCCTGATGCTCATATTCCCATTATTTTTCTGACGGTTCTGGATGACCATGCCTCATTTGAGCGCTGTTTAACTTATGGTGATGACTTTATTCTAAAGCCGGTGGAGCGCAGTGTGTTACTTGCTAAGGTTCAAGCGCACTACCGAATTGTCCGTATGCACAATGAAGTGAAAGAGCAGCGCGATGAGCTCAGTCACTTTCATGAACAAGTCCGTTATGACTATGCTATTGCAGAGTCGATCTTTTCCAACTTAATGCTTGAGATGAGCTCTCAGGTTAAAAGTATCTATGGTATCAATTACCTTTCAACCCCATCGACGGTATTCAATGGCGATCTTATCGTGGTTGCGAATCGACCTCATGGTGGTGTCTATGTGATGATTGCGGATGCGACTGGTCATGGTTTACCAGCCGCTATTTCCGCCATACCCGCCACACGGGCGTTCTTTAGCATGGCCGCAAAGGGGTTATCATTGGGTGAGATTGCCCGAGAGATCAACGAAGTGTTGGTGCGATTTTTACCGATGGGAATGATGCTGGCGGCAAGTATTTTTGAAGTACGAGCAAATGGTTTTGAAGTCTCATGGTGGGGAGGCGGTTTGCCGGATGGTTATCTTATCGAGCGTGATGGTACGATTGTGCGCCGCTTAACATCGGATCACATGCCATTAGGTGTGTTAAACACTCATGAGTTTGAGGCAAACATACAGCACTTTAAGCTCGAACCTGACCAGCAAATCATCTGCTATACCGACGGCGTGATCGAAGCGATGAATGAAGAGGGCGAGCAATTTGGTCAAGAGCGACTAGAAAGTGCCTTCTATAGTCAGCAAGCCATTATCCCAACACTTTACGAGTCAGTACGCGCTTTTGCTCACAAATCCGTCGGTGATGATTTATCTATACTCGCCATGACGTTTCCTATCTCTAATGGCAATGCTCAAGAGTCACCACCTAATCAGGAAATCCAAAACCAAATCCCAATTCGATCGAGCTTGAGGTTGGACGGAGAGGTGATAAAACGTGTCACCGTGATGACTGAAGTTCGTAAATTTTTGACCGGTATTTTACATAGTGGAGCCCATCTTGATTTGGTTTGTTCAGTTCTGTCAGAGCTGTTTGCTAACGCGATTGAACATGGTTTATTGCGTTTAGACTCCTCTATCAAAGAAGAGCCCGATGGATTTTTCCTCTTCTATCAAATGCGAGAAGAACAACTTAAAGACTTATCAAACACTGCGTATATCGAGTTGAACATCGAATATTGTCCTGAGCGGGCTCAATTGGTTATGGAGCTTGAGCATAATGGCGAAGGGTTTGACTATAAGAGAAATTATGATGCTCCCGATAAGTCGCTGACTCACGGTCGTGGTATTGTTCTTGCTTCAGAATTATGTGATTCGTTGGAATATTCTAAACAGGGGCGGAGTGTCACGGCGGTATACTCATTAGCGGCAGAGCATCACTTTCCGAGTTCTAGCTAACGTTATTTACAGTGTAAAAACGTCAGGGAGTGATGTACGCCTTAATTTGTCACACTTGTGATACAGCCATTAGAATTATTTCTATACACTCATTCTAGGATGTACATAAGGCAGAATGGCATGTGGGATAAATTTGTCGCTTTTTCTGAGGATAGTCGCCAAGTTGTCGCGAAGTTGACCGCAGATATAGTCGTTGATGGTAACTTTGATACGCGAGGGCTTGATGACGCTCTAACTTCTATCGGAGGTCAGGATTATTTTCTGATGGAAGATGAAGTATTACGCTTTATCAATTTAGCGAAAGAGATGAAAAGCGAAGCGTATGTCGGTATCGCTATTGCTGAAGTGAGAGATGCGTCGGTTGAGGTTGTACTCTCAGACCATGATATGCTCGCCAGTATGGTCGTCACAGGAGCTCATAAGGGCGTACCTCTTAAGGGCCCGCAAATAGTTCATGCGTTAGCCCAGTCACATGTGACGAAAGGCATCAATAAACTGGCTTTGAAAAAGGTGCTCGTGATGAGTCACCAACTCAAGCCGGGTGAAACTTTTTCCCAGCCTGTCGCTAAAGGCAAAAATCCCATTCAAGGTATAGACGCCAAGTTTGTCCCTCTGGTTAAAGATCCAACTAAGCAAGTTCTTGCACCGAAAGAGTCCGAACCGGACGGCAAGGTTGATATGCTCAACCTTGGTGAAACCATCACTGTTTCTGAAAATGATCCTTTGATGAAACGAATTCCCGCAACGAAAGGAACGCCTGGCTTGACGGTTCAAGGTAAGGTAATTCCGCCGAAACCGGGTAATGACGCCATGCTCAAAGAAGGCAAGGGGACAAAAATCTCTCCAGATAATCCAAATCTGTTGATTGCAGAAGTCTCTGGCATGCCGATTTTAAAAGAGCGCGGCGCCGATGTTGAAGATGCGTTATGTTTACCGACTATCGGTGTTGCAACGGGTCACGTTAAGTTTAAAGGGAATGTGGTTGTTCTCGGTAATATTGAATCCGATATGGTGGTTCGTGCGACGGGCTCGTTAACCGTTGGTGGTTTTATAGAGTCTGCCGATGTACAAGTTCAAGGTGATATTGAGGTTGCGAAAGGCATCATTGGGCACAATGTGTCTGAAGACCAATCTAAAAGCTGTATAGTGAAATCAGGTGGATCGATTACCGCTAACTATGCACAGTTTTCTGAATTACAAGCGGCCAACGACATTCACCTTAGTGTTCATTGCTTGAATAATGAACTTCGTTGTGGTCATGACCTTGCGGTTTCAGATGCCGCAGGCAAGCAAGGTACGTTAAGTGGTGGTCATGCCAAAGTCGGCGGCAAGGTAACGTGTATCAATCTCGGTGTTGAAGGGGATACTGCAACCTACCTACACGCTTTTGCACGCTTTCAGATGTTTAAAGATCGACAAGCGAAGCTCAAAGAGCAGTACACACAAGCGCAAGAACAGACCATGGAGATTATTCGTCGAGAGCTCGAGTTCAAAAAGACGCCAAAAGCTGAGCGTACTGAAGAACAAGAGCAAGCATTAGAAGCGGATAAGCAGAAAGCCAATGCTCACCTAGAAAAAGTGAAACAGGCTCGTGATCATCACGAACAGGAGCTAGAGGTGGCACTGGAAGAGTGTAAGGTGGAAGTGAAGAATAAAGTTTACACTCACGTGACTGTTCAATATGGTGAAGAAAAAGCGGTCACCAAGCGCGTTCATGGCCCGAGTGTGTTCAGCTTCAATCAATTTGAAATCAAGTTCTCATCGATGTTTGAGGATGACGATTTAGACCAACAAGAAGTGTAGTTACCTCATCGACGTTGACATGTAGTGCACCCGCGACACGCAGAGCGGGTGTGCTTATCGAGTCGCCCTCGCTGTATTTTACAATAGGCATTTTTAAGCGCCCGGCGGCCAGAAAACCAATCATCTGGCTTTTCAAGAATTAAGTAGCCGTTAAAGCGTTTAATCAACTCAATACGATATTCATTGATAAACTTACTGTCGTAGCCAATCTCAAAGTAATCTAACGCTTGCTCAATCGAGGTAAAGCTGGCGATCTTTTCTTGAATATTGGTTTGGCTCATTGCTGGTTATACCGCCTGTTGCTGAAGCAATTTCCCGATCGCAGCCTTGCTGGTTTTACTGACTTTTTGCATCAATGAGAATGAAGGTTGGTGGATACCTTGTTGCTGCATATCCTCAAGCATTAACAGCCACAGTTTGGCGGTCATTTGTGAGTCCGCTAAGGCGCGGTGAAATACGCCATCGTTGTCGATGTTCATGTAACGAACTAAATCGCCTAGTTTGTGGCTCGGTGCCTCTTGATTTAATCGGCGTGATACCAATAAAGAGCAGGCGAATTCACCTCGATAGTTGCGGTTAATGCGTTCGAATTCCGCATCGAGAAAGCGTTTATCAAATGAGGCGTTATGGGCAACCAAATTGTCATTGCCAATAAAGTCGTTGAAATCAGACATCACTTCCGCGCAGCTCGGAGCTCCTGCTAACATGTTGTTTGTAATTCCGGTATAGCCTTCAATAAAGGAACTGACGCGAAATCCAGGATTCATCAGTTGTTGGAACGTATCGACCACTTGACCATCAATGAGTTTCACCGCACCAATTTCAATCGCGCGATCGCCCATATTTGGAGAAAGTCCGGTGGTCTCAAAGTCGAGGACAATAACTGAGTTCGCTGCCGCCATGAAGTATTCCTGAAAGATAAAAGAGAGTGTCGATTGATGAAAAAATGTCACGCCCAATCAGGGCGCACGCAAGTTTATCATTGATTCGCTAGCAACGCCGCGATTATCCGTATTGACTCAGTTTCCAGTCGCTGAGTGCTTGGATATGTTCTGGCCCAATACCACAACAGCCACCAATGGTTGTTGCGCCTAATTGATGCCATTGTTTGCTGTAGGCTAGGTAATCTTGAGGAGAAAGTTCTCGCATTGTTTGAATTGTGTCGTTAGCTTCATGATCGCTACCAATCGGTGCAAAGTTATTGGCATAGACACCTATTTCAACCTCAGCATTTAACTCATCGATCACTTGCTTTGCTTCTTGAATCGCTTGGGCCATGACTTCAGGGACTGAGCAGTTGAAATACACTCCTTGCCCCCCAGATTCACATACACGCTTTGTTGCTTCTCGGACGCTTTGACCAGAACGAATCGACGCAGTATTGCTTGGTGCGTCTTGCAAAGAGAAGGCGTAATAGCAGGTTTTCGCTGTCTGCGACAAAATGGATTGAATAACATCAAACTCTTCAATACTAGAGATGGTTTCTGCCAACCAAATATCGACGTACGGATCTTGCGCCTCAAACAGAGTACGGAAGATTTTCTCGCCTTCGACAGCATTAAACAAGTCTGGTCGATAGCTGCCAAACGCGGGTGGCAGCGCCCCTGCGACCTTAACCCGTTGTTCTGTTTGAACTGCAGCGTCATGAGCAAGTATTGCAGCTTCTTTAGCTAGGCGAGCACCATCAGATTCGTACAGTTCTTGGCCTAAATGGAACGGGACACACGCGTAGCTATTGGCAATGATGATTTCTGCACCTGCGTGAATGAAATTCTTATGAGCAAGCGCCACGATCTCAGGGGATTCGATCAAGGCTTGAGCACTCCAAAGAGGCTGCGAGAATGGCGCTCCCATGCGCTTTAGTTCTCGACCCATACCACCGTCGAGAATCGTTAATTTATTCATGTTTAAACTTCAAAGCGACAACAATTATGCTGATAGTTAACTATCTTGAAAAAGAGATCAAATGGTTCATTAATAGCGTAGCTTAAAACCCTAAGGCGAGGTGGTGCGAATGACGCTTGAGTAGAGTCGTTGTGGCTATCTAGTGGTGTTCTCAGAAACCTTCAAGATGGCAAACTGTTCACATTGATTGAATTGAGCAAACGCTTGAAGCTCTTTCTCAAGTGCAGATATAAAGGTGTCTGAACGCTTTATCGAAGGTTCGGTCACTAGGTGTAAGACTTCCAGTGTTGAGCTTTGTTTATTTACTTTGCAGTCAGCCCTAGCCACCAATTTACCATCCCAAAGAATCGGCAAACAAAAGTAGCCAAACCGCCTTTTTGCCTGAGGCACGTAACACTCGATTAAGTAATCAAAATCAAATACTACGCTGGCACGTTTGCGCTGAATCAGTAAGTTATCGAATGGAGAGAGGATCTTCGCCTGTCTACGGTTGAGGCGTTTGTCTAACAAACTCAAGGCTTGTGTTGTGGCGTAGTAAGCCTCACCGTTTACCTCAACTCGCTCGATTTTTTTGTTTTCAATAAGGCTTTCAAGTGCATTAACCACATCTGACTTTACATCTTTAAGCTGATAAATCATTTCAGGCAAGCTGCCAAAACCATGCGCTTTGAGGTAATTCATCACTAGGTGCTCGGCATGTTCCTCACGACTTGGCATTGAGGTATCAATATTATCAGGCAGTACACGAGCGGTCAGATCGTAGACTTTATGGAAACCACGTCGCTCAGCAATCATCAAATCTCCCTGCATGTAGAGGTTCTCCAACGCGATCTTGGTTGGCTTACTGCCCCAGCCTTGGGTTTTGTTTGCTTTAGACTCGAAGTCTTTGGCCATGAGTGGTCCTTCCGCTTCGATGCGCGCAAAGACGTTTTTCATTAACTCTCTATCTTTGCAGTACCAATGACGCTGCTGACCGGATTTGATCGCCGCTTTTCTTGG
This sequence comes from Vibrio orientalis CIP 102891 = ATCC 33934, assembly GCF_000176235.1. NCBI lineage: Bacteria > Pseudomonadati > Pseudomonadota > Gammaproteobacteria > Vibrionales > Vibrionaceae > Vibrio > Vibrio orientalis. The sequence continues at coordinate 1,452,307 of NZ_ACZV01000004.1, forward strand.
CAAGCTATGGCGATAGTTGGACATTGGCAGATAAGCAGCAGCATGGGACCAATATTCGAACACTTGTTTATCTGCGACAAGTTTATCGAGGTGTTTGGGTTGGTAACTGGGGTTACGAGCCCAAAGCGTGTGGTGATGGGCACGTTGCACCACTGAAATGGTATCAATCTGCACATAGCCAAGCTGCTCAAATGTAGCGAGGGTTCTATAGTAACTGCTCCCTTTGCTGATGCTATTTGGAAGTTGCTGAGAAATTAACGCCAGTTTTTGTGCTTGTGCCAGTGAAAGTGATGTCATGTTAATGCCTATATTCCTTGTTGTTGTTCGCCTTCATGGCTAGCTTCGCTTGTTTTATAGAGTTGCATGACTTCTGTTTGCGCACAAGGGAGCGCGATCCCATTGCAGCTCTCGTCTATTCGTCTTTTCTTGAGGCGAAGAGATAAAAATTGTTCGCAAGTGAAATTTTTCTATTGATTAATCTATCTTTATAAATATTACGAATGCATCGCTAAGTAGGCGGTGAGTTTAGTGACGTATTTATGGATGTAGCAGCGCTGCAGTGATGTTGGTAGGTAGGATGATTGAATTAGCAGAGACGATTAGAGAGTGGCTGTTTTATGGCGAAGCGTCTTTGTTGATGATGTTTATCGGCGTTATTTTGCTTTCTTATCTACTCGAAGATCTCGCTATTGTTTCTGCTGCGGCGCTTGCGGTAGAGCAACTGATGCCCGCCAGTCTTGCGTTGGTCGCCATTTTTATCGGCATTAGTAGCGGTGACTTTGGTCTTTATCTCCTTGGTAAAGCGGCGCAGCGGATTCGTTTCCTTCGCTATCGACTGTTTCGCTATCAACGAGCGAGAAGAGTAAAGCGTCAGTTACGCCAAAATGCCTTTATGAGCTTATTTATTATTCGCTTTATTCCCGGCTTAAGAACACTCGGTTTTTCGCTTAGTGGGTTTCTTGATGTACCCAAATGGCAGTTTTTTATCGCCGTGATTACCGCAACCGCACTTTGGACGGCGGTGATATTCGGTTCATTTTTTCAGCTCGGCAGCAGCCAATGGATTGCGCAAAGCCAATACAGTTGGTTACTGATTCCTGTGGGGCTGTGTCTGATGTGGTTGATGAACAAATTGATTACTAAAACGTTGTTAAGGGGTACTTATGACGCAACTCGCTAACGTTGCAATGGTTCCAGCAGGAAGAGTCAATGCGGGGATGCCTGTACTTGATGAACCTAAGCGAGTGATTTCTCCGTTTGAATTTCTACCTGCTTGGTTTTTTTATACACCTGTTGTCGCTCAAAGTGTCGCATTAAGTCTGTTTCATCGTGATTGGGCGCTGCCCTTGATTGCCAATCCAGCGATCAAATTGAGTGGCATGGTGGGGGAATCGAAACATGACATCTTTCACTCTGCAGGTGAGCATACCAATCAGTGGATTTTGCCATTTGTCACTGTGACTAAAAGTGAGCAATCCATTGAATCGCTACTTTCGCTCGCCAAAGAGAAACTATCTGCAGCGAATTTAGGCTATCCGCTGGTGGCAAAACCGGATTTGGGCTGTCGCGGGGTTGGGGTCAAGCTTATCCACTCAGATCAGCAGCTCACAGACTATATTCAATCGTTTCCACATTCAGGACGCTTTCTTCTACAGCAAAAATCTCACTACAGCGCGGAAGCGGGGGTGTTCTATGTCAAACAGCCAGGGGAAACGAAAGGGAAGGTTATCTCTATTACCTTGAAGTATTCGCCGCGAGTGGTTGGTGATGGCACATCGACACTCAAAGAATTGATTGCCAACTGTCCGCGAGCGGGAAAACTGCAGCACCTCTACTTACCTCGCCATACCGAACATCTTGAGACCGTGATTCCTGTTAACGACGAATTTCAATTGGCATTTGCCGGCAGCCATTCAAGAGGCTCTATCTTTCGTGATGGTAACCAGTTCATTACTGAGCAACTGGAGCAAAAGCTAGATGAAGTACTAGGCGATTTCGAAGGCTTTAACTATGGCCGCTTAGATGTGAAGTTTACCGATATTCAGTCACTCATGAGAGGAGAGAGCTTCGATATCTTGGAGATCAATGGTGCGAGTAGTGAAGCGGCGCATATTTGGGATAGTGACACGCCGCTAAGCGATATCTTCTCAACTTTACTCAAGCAGTACCGTTTGCTCTACCAAATTGGCTCAAAGCATAAGAAACAAGGGCACCAAACGCCAACGTTAGGTGCTTTGTTGCAAGCTTGGCGCGAAGAGAAACTGCTGACTCAACTTTATCCGATGACCGACTAAACCAACACCGGAGCCTACTATGAAAAATGCTCAGCTTTACGCTGCATCACAACCAGATAAGCGACCCGATCAAACGGTACTCGGGTGTATTGAAACGCTTAATCAAGGTTACTTGTTTCTAGAAAGCCTTACCCAGGAAGATTACATCTATATTGCACAACCGCATGTATCAAGTTCGATCGGTGAGCATTTCCGTCATTGGCTGGATCTGTTTTATGCCATCAAACTGGAACCCGACCATATTGATTACAACGTGCGCCGGCGAGGCCACGAAGTAGAGCGCAATCTCCATATCGCCAAGCAGGAAATAAAAGAGCTCAGTGAGTGGTTGTTCCATTTGCCGAATCGCATTTTGAGTCAATCTGTTGCGGTCGAAACGGAAGTGATGCTGTCTCAGACGCACAGCAAGGAAGTCTCTTCAACACTGGAGCGAGAGCTGACGTTTGCCGCTCTGCATGCCACGCATCATTTCGCGATGGCAAAGGTGGTCGCTTCACTGCGTGGCGTGACGTTAGATTCTCAGTTTGGCGTAGCACCAGCGACCGCAACGTACCAGAGGGCCCAATAGGTTATGTGTACATTATCTTGGCTTTACCACGGCAATAACCATTACGAAGTCTATTTTAATCGTGATGAGCAACGCTCGCGCCTTCCCGCGTTAGAACCGCAAAACATGATGATCGACGGAGTCCACTGCGTGATGCCGATTGATCCTGTCGGGGGAGGCAGTTGGATCTCAACCAACGAGCACGGTGTGACGGTATGCCTACTCAACTACTATCAAGGCGAGATGCCAAAAGGTTCGTTGATCAGTCGTGGGTTGATCGTTAAACGCTTAGCTAGTAGCAGTTCAAGTCACAATTTAGATCTTCGATTGATGGAAATGGCGTTGGAGCGTTTTGCTCCGTTTACTGTGGTTTCTTTTGATACTCGGCGTACAGCCAATGAAACGGTGGCTTGGACATGGGACGGCCACCGTTTGTCTCGTTCACGAGCTTTTGCGCCTATGGTCTCAGCGGCGATGCATTTTGAGCAAGCCTCTCAATATCGCTTAAATTTGTTTAACGAGCTGGTTGTCACAACACCAAGCAAGGATATTGGTCGTCTGTTTCACCAAACTCATGACGTTCACTTCCCGCATCTTTCTCCGCTAATGGAGAGAGATGATGCCCGCACTGTAAGTTTTACCTCCGTCATCGTGTCCTCTACTAAACAGGAGATGAGTTATCGCTCCGTGGATGAGGATCGAACGATCGACTTTCAAGGTTATCAACGCTGGCTGCGTTCACCTATTTCTGAACAAGGAATATTTAAATGAACAAGTTATTTGCCTTAATTCTTTCTCTGATGAGTTTTTCAGTCTTTGCTGAAGACCCTGTTTATACAGGTTTTTTTAGCAATAAAGCACTCGATGGCTATGACACCGTCGCGTATTTCACGGATGGTAAACCGGTGAAAGGGGATAAGCAGTGGCAAACAGAATATCAAGGCGCTGATTGGTATTTTTCTTCACAAGAGAATCTCAATAAATTCAAAGCCGATCCTCAAACCTACGCTCCTCAATATGGTGGCTATTGTGCGTGGGCCGTCTCTGCTAAAAACGACTTTGCTCCTGCGGACCCAAACCAGTGGGCGATTGTTGATGGCAAGCTTTACCTCAATTACAACGCAGAAGTTAAAGCGTGGTGGGACGACGATCGAAGCGGCCACATTACTCAGGGCGACCAAAATTGGCCAGCCCTACTACAGTAAATATTCGTTAGTAAGAGAGACGCATTATGATCACCAGTCCTTTTCGATTACCGCGTAAAACGCCCTTTGGATTAGGGGAATCCGTTGTTGAGTGGGCGACCGGCCTTGCTACTTTAGATGCGCTCTATCAGCAAGAAAAACTGCCTGAAAATAGCATCGAATTTATGCATGAAGCACTGGCTCGTATTGGCACACAATATCGTGTTGACCACGGCAGTGTTGATGATATTCCTAGTGAAGGCCCAGTTCTGATCGTTGCCAATCATCCCTTTGGTGGCATCGAAGGCATTATTTTAGCGTCACTTATTTCTCAGGTACGTCAAGACGTGAAGGTGCTGGCCAACGAGCTACTCAAGCGTATCCCAGAGCTTGATGAGCTGTTTATTGGCGTCGATGTATTTGGTGGTGAGCAAGCAAAATCAACCAACCGCCGTGCGATCAAAGAGGCAAATCAACACTTGAAAGACGGTGGTGTGTTGGTTGTCTTTCCTGCTGGTGAAGTGTCGGCTTGGCAATCGAAAGAGCATAAGGTCACCGATAAAGAGTGGAGTAAGTCGGTCGCTAAATTTGTCCGCCATGCTGAAGCGACCACGGTGCCGATCTTCATTAATGGCATGAACAGCAAGCTTTTCTATCAAGCAGGGAAGATTCATCCACTATTGAGAACCGCCCTGCTCGGCAGAGAGCTGCTGAATAAATCGGGTCAAACCATTTCAGTGTCAGTAGGTCAGCCGATTCCTTATGGTGAGATAAAAGGCTTTGCCACCGATGAAGATATTACTCGTTACTTCCGTTTAAATACCTATTTGATGAGTAGCTTTGAGAATGAGAAAACACAGGCGTTGGTGCAGAGCGATGGGGAGACGATTATCGCTCCTGTCGAGGTTGAACTGATTGAACGAGAGCTCTCTGTTTTGGGCCAGTTTCAGTTATTACAGCAAGGTGATTTCGATGTCTATTGTGTGCCGACCGCATATATCCCCAATATGATGCTTGAGATTGGCCGAGTCCGCGAAGAGAGTTTTCGAGAAGTGGGTGAGGGCAGCGGTCAAGCGTGCGACATTGATAAGTTCGACTCGCAATATCAGCAGTTGTTTGTCTGGAATCGGGTGAATCGTGATTTAGTTGGGGCGTACCGCTTGGGGTTAGTTGATGAGCTGATACAAAGCGGAGGTATCGAGTCTCTGTATTCGACCAGCCTATTTAAGTATGACCAGCAATTTGTTGAGAGCTTAGGTCAGTCCATCGAACTCGGTCGTTCAGTTGTGGCTCGTCAATATCAGCGCAATATGCATTCACTCTTACTGCTTTGGAAAGGCATTGCAGCCTTTGTTCAGCGCAACCCCAAATATACCCATTTATTTGGTCCGGTGAGCATCAGTAATGACTACAGCCCAGTAGCAAGGCAATTAATCGCTTCGGTGATGTCCGTTCATTACTATGATGAGGATAAAGCCAAGTTAGTCGAACCGACGACCCCGCTTGAAAAAAGTGGTCAGGAGTTTTGGCGTCCAGATATGTTGAGCTCTTTATCCAAACTCCCACTATTATCTAAAGTGTTGAGTCGGCTTGAACAAGGGATGGGGCTTCCTGTACTGCTAAGGCAATATTTGGGAATGAATGGCAAGCTGGTCTGTTTTAATGTTGATCCTGCGTTTAACTATGCGTTGGATGGCCTTATTGTGGTGGATTTGACCAATGTTCCTGCCCGTACTTTGGGGAAATACATGGGGCGAGAGCAAGCACTGGCGTATTTAGAGCATCATCAATAAACGGGTTTTATTCAAAAGGATTACTATGCCGACGTCTTTGACGCTACCGATAGCCTTAATAGCTTTTGCTGCCAATTCATTTTTCTGCCGGTTTGCTCTCTCAGAGCAGTCAATTGAGCCCGGTGCCTTTACCTTAATTCGCCTGTTATCTGGGGCGTTAACTTTAGTTATTCTGATGAAAATTAAAGGGGAGTTTCGCGGTAATTTCCTCTTGTCTGGTCGCAGTTGGCTTGCAGGCGGTGCTCTGTTTGGATATGCCGTGGCATTTTCATTTGCGTACACTGAGCTTTCAACGGGGACGGGTGCACTGATTTTATTTGGTGTTGTGCAACTGACCTTGATTGCAGCCTATATCGTCTTAGGCCAAAGATTAGGACTATGGGAATGGCTAGGGGTTATGCTCTCTGTTGGAGGCTTCGTTGTATTGATGTTGCCATCGGCTCAAACTCCTGACTGGGGGATGGCTCTGCTGATGGCGCTTTCTGGACTATGTTGGGCTGGGTTCACTCTTGCAGGGCGATACAGTAGTGATGCGCCTTCAGTCTCGATTACCCAAGGTTTTATCATTGCGAGTCTTTTGGCACTCGCGATAAGCCCATTGCTGCTGACTTCGCAAATGCCACAGATTTCGGGGGTGCTATGGGCGATGGTATCAGGCGTGTTAGCTTCAGGCTTTGGCTACATTCTCTGGTATCAGGTTTTGCAAAAGATTTCGGTCTTGCAAGCGTCAGTTGCCCAACTTTCTGTGCCAGTCATCGCATTCGCTGCTGGGGGCATTGGGTTAGGAGAAACCATCACCTCCACATCGGTGATCGCTTCAATGCTCGTACTCGGAGGAATAGGGCTTATCTTCGTTATGAAGCGAGACTAGATCTGAATTAAGCGGAGTCACGCACAATTAGCTCGGGTGGAAGGATCAAACTATATGGTTGAGGGTCTTCTTGCTTCAATTGGTTGATCAGCCTTTTGGCAGCTTGCTTTCCCATCTCACGAGCATTGGAGTTAACGAAAGTTAGTGAGGGCTCGGTCAACTCGGCCTCCTCCACATCATCAAAGCCAATGACGGACACTTGTTCTCCTATAAATTGATCTTTGCCGATTGACCGCCCGGCTCGATGTACTCCATATACGGCTCCAAGAGCGGTAGAAGAGTGATGGCATAAAATTGCAGTGATCTGAGGATGTTCTGACAGTAGCTGCTGGACGGACTGTGCTGCTGACGCTTGGCTTTTACCACACTCAACTACCCATTCTGGTTTAAATGGCAAGCCAAACTGCATCAGAGTTGAGCAATAACCGCCAATACGTTCTGCTCGGCAAAGTGAGCTGCTTACCCCACCGACATAAGCGATTCTTCTATGCCCTTGCTTAATAAGGTGCTCTGTTGCTAGCTTGGCGGCGTACATATTGTCTGGACCCACATAGTCGATTTGTTTATCGACGGAGGCTCGGGAGATGCACACCATAGGCAGGTTATGCTCTTTTAGGTTTTCAACGTTGAACTGTTGGCTTTCACCTATCGGACAAAATGCGATGCCGCCAACGCCTTGTCGCGCCATGGTCAATACACACTTTTCAAACTTTTCTTGGCTATCACCACTTTGAGCAAGAAACAGCATGTAGCCTTGCTGTTCGATCTCTTCACTGAGTCCTGCTGCGACCTCAGCATAATAGGGATCGCTAATGTCTTTTAGGATTAATCCAATGATTTCGCTGGAGTTGGAGCGTAGGTTAGCAGCCGCTCGATTACGGATATAGCCCAACTCTTCAACCGCTGAAGTTACTTTTTCGATAGTGTCAGGAGAGATCCTTCCCTTATTGCCCAATACCATTGAAACGGTAGTGACAGAGACTCCTGCGTGTTTAGCGACTTCTGTAATGGTCACTTTTTTTGACGACATAGATTCACTTTATGGATTAGAAAAACGTTTTATCAGGAAACTTTACCCCTATTAGCCTGATTTTAAAAGCCCCACTTTGAACATGGAAAAACTTGTTTAACTCGATCACAGAAATTTTGGTAAAACGTTTTATCAAGAATTTTAGCGGCGTATATTGAGCGCATAAATACAAAACTTCATGCACACACCTCGTTATGTGTATGAGCCCTACAAGTTCTCAAGTTTCGGAGACGCAATATGTCTAATACCAATAAATCGACTATGTGGGAGTTCTTGCAAAGCCTCGGCAAGACATTCATGTTACCAGTCGCTCTACTCGCATTTTCAGGCATCCTGCTCGGTGTGGGTAGTTCATTCTCTAGCGCTGCGATTAAAGAAGCTATCCCTTTCCTAGACAACACCTTGCTTCAATATCTGTTCATGTGGATGACTAAGATAGGGCTGGTCGCCTTTATTTATCTACCTGTGATGTTCGCCATCGCAATTCCTCTTGGTTTAGCACGAGAAGAAAAAGGTGTCGCGGGTTTTGCGGGTTTCGTTGGATATGCAGCATTCAACTTAGCAATCAACTTTTTCTTAACCGTTGCAGGTGTACTCGGTGATGAAGCGCAGCGTTCAGCGTACGGCGTGAAAAGCATTATTGGTATTGAATCCATCGACACTGGGATTCTAGGTGCCGTGATGGTCGGTATCATCGTGGCTAAGCTTCACCTACGTTATTACACATTTAAAATGCCAGATGCGTTAGCCTTCTTTGGTGGTGCGCGTTTCGTACCAATCATTTCTGCAATCGTATTGGGTGTGGTTGGCGTCTTCATTCCGTTTGTGTGGCCTTACTTCGCGGCTGGTATCAACGGTATTGGCTATGCGATTGCAGGAGCGGGTGATTTTGGCCCAATGCTATTCGGTACTGGTGAGCGACTACTACTGCCTATCGGTCTTCATCATATCTTAGTGGCTCTGATTCGTTTCACCGAAGCAGGCGGTACGATGGAAGTGTGTGGTCAAACGGTCTCTGGGGCGCTGAACATCTTCTACTCTGAGCTTTCTTGTCCTGATACCACTGCATTTACCCCAGAAGTGACGGCTTTCTTATCACAGGGCAAAATGCCAACTTTCCTTGGTGGCCTACCGGGTGCAGCATTAGCAATGTACCACTGTGCTCGACCTGAAAATCGCTCGAAAATCAAAGCGCTACTTATCTCTGGTGTTGTTGCTTGTGTAGTGGGTGGTATTACTGAGCCTCTAGAATTCTTGTTCCTGTTTGTTGCCCCAGTGCTTTACTTCATCCATGCCATCTTAACCGGTGTTGGCTTTATGGTGATGGGAATGTTGGATGTCACAATCGGTAATACCGACGGCAATATCATCGACTTCTTAGTCTTCGGTGTTCTGCAAGGCACAGCAACCAAATGGTACTTGGTGCCTCTCGTTGCTGGTATTTGGTTTGCGGTTTACTACTCAGTGTTCAAGTTTGCAATCACTAAATTCAACCTTAAGACTCCAGGGCGCGAAGTTGATACAGCGGAAGTGGATAAAGAGCTCGAAGCGGCATTTATCAATGAGTCTGGTAAAGGTGCGGCAGTGTTAGCGGCGCTGGGTGGCAAAGAGAATATCACCGCACTAGATAACTGTATTACTCGCCTACGTATGTCAGTGAACGATATGAGCTTAGTCGACGACGCTAAACTAAAAGCACATGGCGCTTTAGGTGTGGTGAAGTTGGATGAGCATAACCTGCAAGTGGTGATAGGTACCCAAGTTCACCTAGTCAAAAACGAAATGCAAGCGATTATGTCAGCAAGCTGATTGTTGCCTTAGATATTTGCTTCTCCCTCGGTACGCTCCTTCTCCCCCAAGTGCCGAGGGACTTTTAACCTTGGGATAATACACATGACGCAAGAATTCGATTTTGACACTCCAATTGATCGCACAGGGACATATTGCACTCAATGGGACTATGTTCAAGACAGATTTGGCAAATCAGGATTGCTGCCATTTACGATTTCAGATATGGATTTTGCCGCACCTCAACCAGTGTTAAACGCACTAAAGCAACGCTTAGAACACCCAGTGTTAGGCTATAGCCGTTGGAATCATGATGATTTTAAAGGCGCTATTAGTGACTGGTATCAGTCCCGCTTTCATTGCCATATAGAGAAAGACAGTTTGGTCTATGGGCCTTCGGTTATCTATATTGTATCGAAGCTGATTGAGCAATGGTCAACACTGGGGCAAGGAGTGATCTTTCACACTCCAGCTTATGATGCCTTTGACAAAATGATTGAGGGGCAAGGAAGGAAGTGTATTCGTTCACCGTTAATCAAAGAGAAGCATCGATTTGAAATCAATTGGCAAGACTTAGAGCACAAGCTGTCGGATAGCAACAATACGGTGCTATTGCTCTGTAGCCCTCATAACCCAACGGGGAGAGTATGGAGCAGAGATGAGCTAGAGAGGCTCGCTCGTTTATGTGAAAAGTATGGGGTTAAGGTAATCTCTGATGAGATCCACATGGACGTTAGCTTCAAACCACATACGCCTTATACCGGTTTTGGCAACTCCTCTGATTGGGCATTGGTCACTTCGGCGTCGAAGTCATTCAACATACCGGCTCTTAATGGGGCTTATGTGTTGATCCCATGTCAAAATGCCAGAGCGAACTACTTACATAAGCTGAAAGAAGTTGATGGGCTTTCTTCTCCTTCAATTCTAGGTGTGCTGGCGATGATGGCTGCCTACAGCGAGGGTGAACCGTGGCTCAATGCACTCAATCAATATGTACACGCTAATCATGAATATGTGAAAGCGACGCTAGAACAAGCTTTTCCAACGCTTTGTTATACCGTGCCAGATTCAACTTACCTAGCGTGGTTAGATCTTTCTCCTTTGAACCTCAATATGTCACAGCTTAATCAGGCGTTAATCGAACACTGCGATGTCGCGATTATGTCTGGTGAAGTTTATGGTGAGACAGGGAAAGGGTATCTTCGCCTCAATCTTGGTTGTCCACGAGCCAAAGTTGAGCAAGGATTAACTGCTCTTATCAAAGCGATTGGTTTGCAACGCTCAGCCATCAATCTGGGAGAGGAGTGACATGTCTTTATTCAAACTGAATAACGTTATCCAAAATTACGCTTGGGGTAGCAAAGAGTCGATTTCAAAGCTGTTTGGTATCGATAACTCCGAGCATCAACCTCAGGCCGAGATCTGGATGGGCGCCCACCCGAACGGTTGCTCACGAGTTGCGTCAACAGGGGAATTGTTGTCGGATGTGATTGCCCAAGACAGCAAAAACATGTTTGGTGACTATACGGCAAGACGTTTTGGCGAGCTGCCGTATCTATTCAAAGTACTCGCGGCCGAGACACCACTCTCAATTCAAGTACACCCAAGCAAGCACAAAGCCGAGGCAGGTTTTGCACGCGAAAATGAGCAAGGTATTGCGCTTGATTCTGCATGTCGCAACTACAAAGATCCGAACCATAAGCCTGAGCTCGTCTATGCATTGACCTTTTATAAGGCGATGAATGGCTTTCGCCCAATCAGTCAGATCGTTAGCTTATTTCAACAAGCGGGTATCGAGAGTTTGTCGGTAGAGGTTAGTGCGCTTGAAAGCAAGCCAAATAGTAATGGTCTGCGTGAGTTTTTTACTGCGGTGATGTCGCTTGATGAGCAGAGCAAAGCCAATGTTCTGGCCGATCTTGAACAAGCACTAAAGCTAGGGCCAAAGACTGCCTTATTGCGTGAAGTGTTTGAGTATGTGGCGGAGTTTAAAAAGCACTATCCCAATGATATTGGCCTATTATCGCCATTTATCTTAAATACGATCGAGCTCGCTCCGGGAGAAGCCATGTTTCTTCATGCAGAGACGCCTCATGCTTACGTGCAAGGCACGGGGCTTGAGATTATGGCCAACTCAGACAATGTGCTGCGTGCAGGGCTAACGCCCAAGCATATTGATGTGGATGAGTTAATTGATAACACGCGCTTTCAATCTACCAATCCAGACAACATCAAACTGTTGCCAATCGAAAAAGAGGGTAAGCTCAGCTACCCGATTCCTGTAGACGACTTTGGCTTTGATATTGTGACGGTTAGTGATGTCACTAGGCAGCAGTACCTGCGCAGTGCTGAGATACTGTTTTGTGTTGAGGGAGAGGTCGTAATTGAAGTCGAGCAACAGAAGCTACTGCTGCGTCCCGGGGACTCAGTATTTATTAGTAATGACTCAGGAGTGTATCAATGCCAAGGCAATGGCATTTTAGCCCGCGCTTACAATTAGGTTTATTGCTCCCAAATAAAAATCCCCAAGCAGATTGCTTGGGGATTTTTCGTTTAAAGGCGTAATCACAAACCCGTTGGTATACAGGTTAACAGCAGTCACCGTGTCTATTATGCTCCGAATGAGAGGATGACGAGTCATGGTGATCGGAGAAAAGACTATGCGTGTGCCAATCCCAATGTTCTCCCCACCCATCTAGGGCATAAGCGCTGCCGGCGGATAGCCCAAACAGGACCAGTAACGCGATCGCGAGTTTCTTCATTCTAGCCTCCTAGCTTTTGGTTTGTTCGCTCAAAAGCATTATGAGTTGTTAGAATAAATAACTGCCTTAACTTTACTCTTCTTTACAAAGTATAGTGATCCTGAGCCAAGCAATGTCACTTGCGTAAGAAAGCTCTGACTTACCAGTGCAAGGTATGTTACTCGACGATGGTTACTTTCTCGATTTTGATGGTGTCTAGAGGTACGTCATCATGGCGTTTTTTCGTGCCAGTCATCGCTTTGCCGATGTTGTTGACCACTTCCATACCGGCAGTCACTTTGCCAAATACGGCATAACCCCAACCGTTATTGGTTTTGGCGGTATGATCAAGAAAGTCATTGTCGTCTAAGTTGATAAAGAACTGCGCAGTTGCGGAATGCGGCGCATCGGTGCGAGCAAAGGCAATGGTACCGGTTTTGTTCTTCAGTCCACGATTCGCTTCATTGGCGATAGGCGCATGGGTTTCTTTTTCGGTCATATCTTCAGTATGACCGCCACCTTGAATCATGAAACCATCAATCACACGGTGAAAAATAGTGCCTTCATAGAAGCCTTCCTGACAGTAGCGTAGAAAGTTTTTCGAACTGACAGGCGCTTTTTCCATGTTCAGTTCAATTTCGATGTCGCCATAGGTGGTGGATAAGATAATCATGATTTCTTCTCAGGTGTAGGTTAACCGGGTGATTGTAGCAGATTTTAATTGGGTTCTGGTTTTAACGCCACGCTAATACACCGTAGTGATATGGGCAGCTTTGCTCAATATCGACGTTTTGAATATTTTGAAAACCGGCTTGTTCCATCCATTGAATGATTTGCTCCGGTGTAGGGCGAATATCAAGGGAAGGGCCACGAGGCGTTTCGATGTCACAGCGCCAATGAATTACGGAAAGGCAGCCTCCAACTTCAAGATTGCGGTGAGCCTCTTTGAGCAGTGCCACGGGGTTTTCTAAATGAAGTAGATTGTAAATCATGACCCCTTGGTGACTTTGTTCTTTTTGGCCTGTGCCAAGCTGAATAACATCCCTGACCATCGCTGACAGGTTGGTAAGTGCTTGCTTTTTGACCAAGCCATTCACACGCTCTACCATTTTAGATTCAATATCAAAGCTGGTTAATTGACCACTTAGACACGTCGCAACCGGCAGGCTAAATGTGCCGTACCCACAGCCAATTTCTAGCCAATCACCGTGGCGATTTTGTTGCGGGATCAACGCGTCTAATGCTTGCTCGACGTCAAAAAAACTTGCCCAATACTGCTCTTGTGGCATGCCACTATCTCGGACTTTCATGTTCCAACCTTCTCGGGGATTCAAGGTGACTATTCATACCACCTACTATTCTGAAAAGGTATTTTAGCGTGATTGATAAAAAGAGAAAGCCCTGCGGGCATGCAGGGCTTTAAAGGCAATGAATTGAAATTTAGTTAAGCTATGTGCGTCATTTGGTTGAGAGTAAATGACTCAACCGCGCCTTCCACAGCAGCAATATAATCTGTGATGTGAGCCGTTGCTAAGTGTGCCTCTAGCGCAGCTGGTGACGCCCAATTCTCATGGAAAACAAAATGAGCAGGGTTGGCGTTATCTTGGTGAAGGTCGTAGTTAATGCAACCGTCTTCTGCACGCGTCTTATCTATCAGCTTGATCAGCTCAGCTTTGACCAACTCAACTTGACCTTCTTTGGCAATGATATTGGCAATAATCGTTAGTTTGCTCATTGGTTGTCCTCGATATATTTGAATAGCGTGAATTACAGCGTCGTGACAACATGGTCCATAGCTAAACGTGCTTTAGGCAAGCCGTGATTGTAATCTTCGCCATCTTTGTGGTAACCAATTGACAGCGCAAGCTCACAAACATGGCCCTCTAGTTCCTCAGAGAATGCTTTGCCGATAAGTTCACCATCAACCCCTTCCATCGGTGTTGAGTCAATACCTAAACGCGCTAGCGTGTGCATTAGGTTGCCTAGCGCGATGTATGTCTGAGCTTTGGTCCAGTTGCCATTAAAGCCTGTTTCATCGGTATTCATTTCAGCAAATGCGTAGGCGCCCATAAATGCATCATACATGTCTGCAGGTAGGTGTCCTGATGTCACTTCTGCATCAACACGTTTAGCAAACTTCTCTTTAGTGAATTTTGGATCGTAAGCGAATAAAACAGTATGAGACGCTTCTTTCGCATGCGGCTGATTGAACTGGTGCATATTGGCAAACGTATCATGGAATTTTTGTTTGGCTTCGTCGCTCTCTAATACGATGAATTTCCATGGCTGAGAGTTGATTGAAGACGCTGATAGGCGCAGAGCCTGTTTAATCACATCCATATCTTCAGCAGAGATGCGTTTTTCTGTGTCGTATTTTTTTGCTGTGTAACGAGTGTTTAAGTCTTTGATGATTGGATGAGTCATATTGATTCCTAACTATCTAATTTTAATGGATGACTAGGGTTCGATGTTCAGTTGTTCAATCGTCAGAGAACATACCCCGATGGCTACGTTTATAGCGCGCCGTGTGTCGATGGGGGTAAGTTAAACGCTTTATGAGTTAGAAAAAATGGCGGATTGCACCAATGACTATGGAAGAAAAGGTCCATAATAAGGGTTGGGTGTGACAGTCTAGCGGAAGAGTTCCGCTAGACAAAGTTGGGGTAAGCCCTACATAGGCACGACTAAAATATCGATGGGTGACTTATCGACGAGGTGTTTCGAGTACGAGGCGATTTTGCTCCAAAAGTCATGATGGTGGCCACAGATGAGCAGGTCAATATGATTAGCTGTAATCGTCTCTTGCAGTTTTTCTGCTAAATCTCCTGTACCAACCAAAATGTGTTTGATGGGTTGTTCACTATAGGCTTCAAATTCTCGGATTTCTTTGATGGTTTTTTCACCGAGTGGGTGTTCTTCGCTGTCGAGTTGAATATCAACCAGTTCTGGATAAATCTCCCCGTGGGAACCGTCTATGTGTACAAAAGAGACGTAAGCATTGGTTAGTTCGGCGATATAGGATGCCCTGTCTATGAGCATCTTACTTTCATCAGTGCGTTCAAGTGCAACCAGTATGTGCGTATATCTCATGATCGAGTCCTCATTGTCAGTACCTGTTATAACCTTAATCATTGCATGGGGAAAAGGGTGTTAACTGGGTCGCGAATCTTTATAAGTTTTCCACTAATTTCTCTTTATTAGTGCCTTATTTAAAGTGTAGATAGTTGTAAACGTACGAAGTGTTTAATGCTGTGCTACGCTTTTCGTATAATAAAAACACGGATGTTAAGTATGGTTAGGGCTTCATTCTCGCGCAATGTTTCTGTCAGACATAAGCTATTTATACTGGTCGCAATGCCAGTACTGCTATTGTTGGTGTTCGTAAGTTGGCAAGTTCACCTTCTTTCCAACCAGATGGAAAGTCTCGAGAAGTCAAAGAAATATGTAGACTTTTTGGCGAAAAGTAGTCAGTTGTATCAAGCTGATGAAGGCTCTTACCTCGTTATTCCAACAGCAGAATCTCTACAGGCACTTTCCTCCTCGGTATTTGGCATTGAGCAAAAAACATCGGTAAATAACCTCATTTTTGAGTTAAAAGACGCCCGCGCCCAGCGAGGTCGAATCAGCGATGTATACGATGAACTCGACAATGAAGAGTGGCGTGCAGATGTTTATGAACAACTTTTAATCAAACTAGAACGGGTTAACTTTTTTGGTGTGAAACCAGACGTTGCACAGAATTTGACCGCCTTATTGCAGCTTGAATGGTTGATGTTTTGGTCATCAGAAGAGACACGCATCACCAAAGGGCTGATAGGGATATGGAATCAGTATGGTGAATTTGATCGTGAAGTTCATGAGCAAATACTGGCCTTGGTGCAGAACCAACAGCTTTACTTAGAGCGCTTTGTTACCCTTAATGCTGATGAGGCGCAAGTCAGCATGATGCTGGAAGTGTTCAGCGATAAGGCATTCAGTCAGAGCCAAGAATTTCGCCACCGTTTTTCTGATCAGGCGTCTATTAGTACGCTTTCAGCCGAGGAGTTAAATCAAGGCTTAGCAGCGTTGTCTGCTCGGCTGATATTGTTGAAAAAAGTGGGCTCGACTATCGAACTACAACTTAGCTCTGCGGTTGATAGTGCAATCAGTCAGGCAGAAAAACAGCGGGTAATCTCGTTAGGTTTAGTCTCTTTGTTAACGATTTTAGTTATGGTGTTTGCCATTAAGCTTGCTCAACGCTTGACCACAAACTTGAAGGCGGTGTTGGCGTTTTTAAGCCATGATGATGCGACTTCGCTACCGAGCTTAAGTAAATCGGTGCGAGGCAATGATGAGTTAAACCAGTTTGCCGTTGAAGTGGAGCGATTAACGATTGAACGGCAACAAGCTCAAGAGCGTTTAACACAAGCTAAAGAAGATGCAGAGAAAGCGAAAGATGCAGCAGTGATGGCTTGCAAAGCAAAAAGTAGCTTTTTAGCAAACATGTCCCATGAGATCCGAACGCCTTTGAATGGTGTTATTGGTATTACCGAAGTGCTCTCTGATACTGACCTTAACCCAAGCCAAAAAGACTATGTTGAAACGATTGAAACCTCTTCACAGCTCCTACTGAGTTTGATCAATGATGTGCTTGATTTCTCTAAAATTGAATCCGGTATGTTGTTGGTAAGTCCGCACTCGACTTGTGTGCGTGAGTCAATCTATGACATTGCTTCTATCGTCGCTCCTCAGGCGAAAGAGAAAGGAATCGATCTTCATGTATCGATCAGTTCAGAAACTCCCTACCGCGTCATTGTGGATGACCACCGCTTAAGACAGGTGTTAATGAACTTTATGTCCAATGCTGTGAAATTTACCAACAGCGGTGTGGTGTCGCTGCAATTATCCAGCAAGCATGTGGGTGAAAATATCATTGAGATGACCTTTGCAGTGCAAGACACAGGGGTAGGTATTGATGAGCAACAACAGAAGAAAATCTTCGAGCCTTTTTCACAAGAAGATGATTCTACGACTAGGAAGTTTGGTGGCACAGGGTTAGGTCTTGCGATCAGTACTCAACTGGTAGAGCTAATGGGTAGCCAGATTGAACTGACCTCGATAAAAGGAGAGGGCAGTCGCTTCTATTTCACTTTAACCTTGCCGATTGACGTTTATCACTACCCAACCAAAGAAGAAGATAAGGTTGACGCCTCTATTTCTGTGGTATGTAAAGATGATGGATTGGCCGAGTTACTCGAAAATGAGCTGCGTTTTTATGGTCTAACGGTTGGAGAACGATTCTCTCATCTTACGGGGCTTGAGCGTCGTTTTAGTCAGCAAGATAAACCAATATTATTGGTCGCTGAATGCGAAAAGAATGCGATATTTGTCAGTGAAACTCAACTTCAGCAAGCGAAAAAACAAGGGTTCCAAGTGTGCTTGATACGCCACTTCCTTGCTAAACGCCACAACTTTGGTGACACGATTCGTTCATTAGTCACAAGGCCGTTGTTAGGTCAGAGGTTGCTCAGAGGAGTGAAAGCATGCGACGTCACGCCCAAAACTAGCTTTAAACTTTCGGAGTCCCTTAAAACCTTACATGGTCATAGAATTTTGATTGTGGAAGATAATCGAGTGAATCAAAAAGTCGCTTCGCTGCTCTTGGCGAAAGCAGGTTACCAGTTTGATATTGCAGATAACGGCCAGATTGCACTCGATAAATTCCAAAGTGAAGAACATTACGATTTGATTTTGATGGATTGCATGATGCCGGTGATGGACGGTTTTACGGCAACTCGAGAAATTCGTCAGATAGAGACTGAATGCGGTTTAACGAAAACACCGATTATCGCGCTGACAGCGAGTGTACTTGACGATGATATACAGCGCTGTTTTGAATCAGGGATGGATGCTTATGTAGCCAAACCAGTGAAAAAGGAAAAACTACTACACGAAATAGCCAATGTAACTTGATGCCGGATCAGTCAGTGGAGAGGTGTTCCTAGCGTGTACTTCAGTCGAATCATTGTTGGTGTAATGATTGTTGGGCTTAGCCTACTTTCACTACCCACCAATGCTAATCAAGATATAGACAACCTACCTATAGCAATTTTTTCGATAGACCCTGTTTTCTCAGAGCTGTCTCAGTCGAAAGCGCGCAAATTATACCGAGGAAAAACCAAGCGCTTAGATGGAAAACGAGTCGAACTCGCAGATTGGCCAGAGCACAGTGTAGAGCGAGTCGGGTTTTATCATGCCTTACTCGGCAAGAATGCCGCGCAGATGAATGCCCATTGGGCAAGCTTATCGTTTTCTGGTAAAGCAAGACCCCCTAAAGAGATAGCGAATGCCGATATTGAATTACTCTTGGCTTGGATGTCTGAAAAGCCGCACCGAATTGGCTATGCGCCACTTAACCAACTACCTGACAATGCCACCATCTTGTATGTGGTCAGTAGGGAGAAATAACGCATGAATAAGATGAAAGCTTTGGCTGTGCTTAGCGTGTTCTCTTGGCCTGCTTTAGGGGCGATAGAAATAACCGATAATTTCTCACTAAGTGGTTTTGGATCGACATCATGGGCTAAGTCAGACAATCAAGAACGACTGATGGTGCACCGAAACATTACAGATGAGAGTTGCTATGATTGCGACACTACTTTTGGTCTTCAGCTTGATTATTTCCGCAACGCCTTTAAAGCGTCCGTGCAGGTAGTGAAACGTCCTCAAGATCATTGGGATGAACCAGAGTTGGAATGGGCTTACGTTGGCTATGAGTGGCAGACGCTTGAATTTAAAGCTGGCCGCTTACGGTTGCCACTATTTTTGGCATCTGAATATTATTATGTTGGTCAAGCGTACAGCTCGGCTCGCCCTGCTTCTGAGGTTTATGACAGTGCTCTAGGTATTACGGCTTATAACGGCTTAAGTGTGAGTTGGCACTATGAAGTATCTGATTCCTTGACCGCTTTGGTTACCCCTTTTATCGGATTTAAAGATATCAATGACATTCAATATAACCAGCAAACGGAATTTAAATTTGAGTCGAGTCGTTTATGGGGGCTCGACCTTAACTTGTTTGGTGATGGGTATCGTTGGCACTTTGCCTATATTAGTGCCGATTACGATCAAACCTTGACGATGTATGACGTGGTGCAAAGCTTGCCTTCCGGAGGTTCAATTACGATACCGAAACTTGTTACTGAAACCAAAGATCAAAATATAGAGTTATGGTCTTTGGGGCTGGAGTATGAGTTTGGTCAATCTACGTTGCGAGCTGAAGGGCAGATTAACGATTTATCTTCCTCATTTTATGCGACAGGTGAGCATCACTTTGGTCGCATAACACCTTACATCACTTATGGTGTCGAGTTTGACCAGGGTGAGCATAAGGAAAGCGATAGTTATCTTATTGGCGCACGATATGACTTATTAGATAACTTGTCATTGAATGCAGAGTGGCAATACTTTGAAGTGTCGAAAAGCAATGGCCCCTTTGTGACTGCCCCGATAGGGACGGCACCTGACGATACTGATGCGCACTTATATACTTTGATGATTAACTTCGTCTTCTAGGGCGTTCTAGTCTATTAAAACGAGGAACAAGATGTGGGGAGTTTGGCCCTCATTTGTTCCTCGTTTCAGATCTACAATCAGCAATAGATATCAATGCTGATTTAGGGATCGACAATGAAAACATTTCCAAATAACTTTCTGTGGGGCGGCGCTATCGCAGCCAATCAAGTCGAAGGTTCTTTTGATCAATACGGCAAAGGCCTTTCAACCTCAGATATGCTACCCAATGGTATTTTAAGCCCACACCAAGCGCGACAAGAACGAACGGATGGCATCAAAGACCTCGCCATCGATTTCTACAATCGCTATCCAGAAGACATTGAGCTATTTAATGAAATGGGCTTTAACTGTCTGCGCCTCTCGATTGCTTGGACACGTATCTTTCCTAATGGTGATGAACTTGAGCCAAACGAAGAAGGTCTCGCGTATTACGACAAGATTTTTGACGAGTTAGCCAAACATGATATGCAGCCATTTGTGACGCTTTCTCACTATGAGATGCCTTACGCATTAGTAGAAAACTATGGTGGCTGGGGGAGTCGTGAACTGATCACCTTCTTTGAGCGTTATGCACGGACCGTATTTGAGCGCTACAAGCACAAAGTCAAACTGTGGCTGACGTTTAATGAGATCAATATGTCTTTGCATGCACCGTTTACTGGGGTTGGTTTACAAGAAGAAGCTACCGAGCAAGCGATCTATCAAGCTATCCACCATCAGTTGATCGCCAATGCTAAGGCGGTGAAGCTATGTCATGAAATCATTCCCGATGCCAAGATTGGTAACATGTTACTGGGGGCGATTAACTACCCATACACGTGTAACCCTGATGATGTTATTGCCGCCATGCAAGAAAACAATAAGTGGTTGTTCTTTGGCGATGTACAGACCCGTGGCAAGTACCCAGGCTATATGCTGCGCTATTTCCGTGAAAACGGCATTGAGATCGAGATGCAAACCGGTGATGTGGAAGAGTTAGCCAGCGCAAGTGTCGACTTTATCTCGTTTAGCTATTACGCCAGTGGGTGCGCAAGCGCTGATCCGAAACAGAAAGAGGTCGGTAACATTGTTGATAGCGTGCCGAACCCTTACCTTGAAAAGAGTCAATGGGGCTGGTTGATTGATCCCAAAGGTTTACGAATTTTGCTTAACTTTCTGCATGATCGCTACCAAAAGCCTCTGTTTATTGTTGAAAATGGCCTTGGCGCTCGTGATGAAGTTAACGAGAATGGAGAGGTTATTGATGATTACCGAATTGCTTATCTCAATGATCACCTTGTTCAAGCGCGAGAGGCGGTACTCGATGGTGTTGAGTTGATGGGTTTCACCAGTTGGGGGCCGATTGACTTGGTCGCTAACTCTACAGCAGAAATGAGCAAGCGCTATGGTTACATCTACGTTGATCGCCATGATGATGGGAGCGGTACGTTAGTGCGCAAACGTAAAAAGAGTTTCTACTGGTACCAAGATGTTATTGGCTCTAATGGTGCGAACTTAAAAGCGTAATAGAATCACAAAGGAGCCTAAACGGGCTCCTTTGTTGTATTAGTCAGTTTCTTCTAGTCCCAATTCTGCGCGTTTTCGTTTGCTTAGACCCAACGCGACAATTCGGTGTGACTCGGCGAGGTAGTATTGTAGCTCATCAATCAACTCACCCTCAGTGGCGATTTGCTGGATCCACTTCATACCGCGGGTTGCAAAGTAAGGGGCTGGACGATAACCGTCATTGTCTTTGAGAAAGTCGTAATTGCGATCAGACGTCTTGAACGTATAGGCCTCTTTGCCACCTTCTTGGGTTGTCCCTATCGCAAACACCTTACCTCCGACCTTCCAAACATGAGAGTTACCCCATTGCATTACATAGGTTGTGGCAGCAAGTGAGTCGCAGAACAGATTGAATTGGTCATGGGTCATAGATTACGCCTTGATAAGAAGCGGGAGCAGTGGAATTGTCGCAATGAAAACAGCGCTATTCAATAGCCAAAGATGAGACTTTTGATGTTGGATTACTTGTTCGATTATTGAACTGCCCCATGCGTTATCTTGTGCTTTAAAACCGAGACTACCTACAGTCTGAGTTAATTATTATTCTTAAAATATAAGAATTGAACATTAAAATTGTTTATAAATTCCTATTCTATAAGAATACAATTTGATCGTTACTTTGATATGGCGATACAACATTAGTGTGAACTCTATGAAGCAAAATAGTGGGCAAGTAAACGAGAAAGTACTGCAACTTTTGATGCAAGTGGCCGTCAATGATGAACCAGTGACAGCAAAGCAGTTAAGTGAGCAACTGGGTACACCAATCAGCAGCCTTTATCGACACTTGAAGTTATTGAGAGAGTGGAATTTGATCGAGGAAAGTCCAAATGACAAAACCTTGATCATAGGTCCGGCAGCGTTGTTGTTAATGCGCAGCTATGAGACGAGCCAGCATGATCTCGATATGGTCGATTCAGTTCTCAACCGTTTGCAAAAGCAGACGGGAGAAATGGCCGCCTATATGGTGCCTGTCGGTTATCGAGCTTTGTGTGTGAGCCGCAAAGAAAGCATGCAAGCGCTTCGTTGCAGCTATGTTCAAGGCCAAAGCCAACCTCTGCTTAGAGGGGCATCATCAAAAGTGATGTTGGCGTATTTACCCGCCGCGCGATGCGAAAAAATTCTTCGCTACTTCGGTGAAGAATCTCGAATCGAGCAATGGCACAAGGAGCTAGAGCAAATTCGTAATCAAGGGTACGCCGTCAGTACGTCAGAAATTGATTCCGGCGTTTCGGGCATTAGTGCTCCTGTCATGAAAGGCTCTAAACTAGTTGGCGCTATTTCTGTTATGGCTCCTGCGCATCGAGTTCAAATGAATCAGCAGAAAATTATTCTGCACGTTCTTCAAGCAGCGAGGGCACTGCCCCCAGAAAGGTAACGGATATGTTCGGGCTATTTCGACGCAATAAAGTGCAAAGTATCACTGGTGTATTGTCACATCACCTTGTTTTACTCAGTGTCAGTGAGCAACTGAAGCCGATGAGACAAGTTGATTTCGAAATGGCCGACCAAAGCTTAGAAGAAATGTATGAATGGATTTCTGATTTAGATGGCTACCGTTGGGTCAATGGTGGCCACTATGATTTATCCAATAGCCCTACAGGCCAATATCAACTTCACTTGAGTCGCTTTCTTGGCTCAGAAGCACTACCTGTGGTGTTGACCAACAACAGTGAAACACTGCTGCATAGCTTGCCATTGCTCAGCTCTCAACACAAAGAGATCGGTATCATACACATTGGACGCCAGTTTGAGCTAAAGGCATCACTAGAGCCAGTTCAAGGCAGCGCATTTCATTTTGCTTTATCACGCTACAATGAGAGTCGTCTGTTTTGCCTAGGGATTGACCAGACGCAACAAGATGAACGCACATTCGAGTACGCAGAAGATTTAGGGTGCGATTGGATGACGCTATCAGAGTGCAGCTTTAGCCAACGTTTTCAGGTTAAGCACCAGCTCGCTAATTACTTGTCTCATTGCGATGAAGTTGTCGTCAATATCGACTTACCAAGTTTGTACCCCGTTTCACGTCTAGAACGAGGCAGTGCTCTTGATGTTCAAGTGGTAAGCCGGATGATTCGTCAGTTACTGATCTCAGGTAAGGTGCGTCAAGTACAACTGGTCGGCTACAAAGATAAGCATCTTTACTCGAAGCAGACTAAAGCGATTTTGCATGAGCTTACGCAAATGTTTCCTTCGAATAATTGTGCTGCTTAATGTTACTTTCTAACATTTGTTGTTTGTTCTGGAAAACTCACTCTCTGAACCCATAAAGCGATCATGAGCCTCGATCAGTAGGGGCTCAATAAATGCCTATTTGTGCATAGCTTTCGGTTTCAATTTCGCCTTTACCCCTCTTAATATATAGGTCGCTCAGTGTGACCAAATTCACTTTTCCGCAACAAAGTCCTTACTCTTTGTGTCGTGTTACTTTTCACCAAACTAGTAACATCCTTGTCACTAACCCTTTGTTCTTACGTGTCTCACGTCATGTTACTTTTTAACCGTTTTGTTCGTCACCAAGAATGGGAATGAATATAAAATTCTTAATAAACAATGATTTAATAAAATCTTGTTGATTTTGTGTTAGAAACTATCACACAAAGTTATTTTTGTGATCATGAACACTTCACCACGAAAATCTTATCGGTATGGTTAATTTATCCGCACTTCAGTGAGCAGAATTAATGTGGAAGCGCCTCCAAGGAATGCTGTCAAAAAGGAAGGACATTGGGTTTATGACATTACCGAACAACATCATTACAACAACAAAGAATCGGCTAAATAAAGCCAATCAATTTGCGGTGGGAATTTTGACAGTCTTATTGATTTTAGATGTCTGGTTAGGCGTGTTGGACCGTTACCTACTGAAACTGCAATT
Organism: Vibrio orientalis CIP 102891 = ATCC 33934; assembly: GCF_000176235.1. Taxonomy (NCBI): domain Bacteria; kingdom Pseudomonadati; phylum Pseudomonadota; class Gammaproteobacteria; order Vibrionales; family Vibrionaceae; genus Vibrio; species Vibrio orientalis. The sequence goes on from NZ_ACZV01000004.1 coordinate 1,476,532, forward strand.
GGTGTGGGTTGAAGAGCTCGCGCGTTACATCATGATATGGGCAATCTTAATGGCGGTTCCATGTTGCACCGCAGGCAGAGAGCATATGGGGTTAGAGTTTGTCACCAAGCGCTTTCCGCTAGTCGCCCAGCAAATCATCAAGATTTGTGTTGGAGCACTGACTTTTAGTTTCTTTGGCTACATTGCTTATTTGGGGTACACCTTTGCAGAGAAGGGCGCAAACCAGCTTTCAACTGTCTTTTCTATGCCTATGGCTTATGCCTATGCTGCAATCCCCGTGACTTTTGCTCTGTCTAGCTTCCAAGCTTTCTTGGTCTGGCTTGAAGATATCTACGCGCTGAAATTTTACTTAGCGTCTGAGAAGTTTGATGTGCAAGGTGAGCAGTTATGATTGTCGGTGTAGTGTTTTTATTATTAATGCTGATTGGTGCTCCGATTGCTATCGCTTTAGGTGTGGCAGGAATTACCGGCATGTACGATATGGGCGGTACGCACTTTGCGTCACTGGCACCAAGTAAAATCTTTAATGGTTTAAATATTTTCCCTTTCTTAGCGATGCCGTTTTTCATCTTAGCGGGTGAGATCATGAACCACACTGGTATCACTAATCGACTGGTTTACTTGTCGGAAGCTCTGGTTGGTCACTTCCGTGGTGGTCTAGCGCATTCAAACATGGTGGCATCGGTATTCTTCTCTGGGATTACCGGCTCGGCAACCGCTGATGCGGCGGCGTTTGGTCGAACATTAGTGCCTGCTATGGTTAAACAAGGCTATTCGAAAGATTATGCTTGTGCGGTTACGGCTGCGGGTTCAATCATCGGCCCAACCATTCCTCCATCAGGTCTTATGGTGGTTTATGGCTCACTTATGGGAGTGTCGATTGGCGGCCTATTTGCAACGGGCATCTTACCAGGCATCTTGGTGTGTCTTGTATGTATGGCGATTATTGGCGCGACCGGTAAGCGTAAAAATCTACCTAAGATGAGCCAAAAAGCAACGCTAGCGGAAGTACTGGATCACTTTAAAAACTCAGCCTTAGCATTGCTGATGCCACTTATCATCCTTGGCGGCATTGTATTTGGTATCGTGACACCAACGGAAGCGGCGTCAATCGCGGTCGCTTATGCGTTGGTGATTGGCACCTTCATCTACCGTAACTTAACGTTAAATGCGCTATTTCAGATGGTCATTCGAACAGCGCAGATCTCGGCGGTTATCTATCTCATCATTGGCTCCGCTTCGATTCTTGGCTGGTGGCTGAGCTTCAACCAGATCCCTCAAATGATCGCGGACATGTTCATCTCATTATCGGATAATCCGCACGTTATTCTAGCGTTGATCATCGCTTTGCTGCTAACGGTAGGTATGATCATGGATATCAATGTGATGTTGATTATCTTAGCGCCAATCTTAGTACCATTGACGATGGAGATCGGTATGGATCCTCTGCATGCGGGTATTGTCTTTATTCTTGCTCTTAACATCTCATTGATGACACCGCCGATAGGTGCCTGCCTATTTGTCCTCTCATCAGTAACTGGAGCAAAAATAGAAGGCATATCAAAAGAGTTAATGCCGTTCTTAATTGGGCAACTACTACTGTTATTCGCCATCGCATTTTTCCCTGACATAGTGCTGTTTATCCCGCGACTATTGGGCTACTAACACTGCAACACCCCTTTACCCTACAAATCCTGGCGATCGCATTAGCCTTAGCCAGGTAATAACTAAAATTCATACATAATGGAGTTATTATGAAAAAGCTAACCAAATCACTGATCGCAACTGCATTGGCAACCAGTCTATTTACCGCCCCTTTTGCTATGGCAGAAAAAGTATTACGTATCGGCCATGACAACAAAGCTGACATCATGGAAAACCCTGCCCATGCGTTTACTGGGGTGTTCAAAAACATTGTTGAAACTGCAACCAACGGTGAAATTAAGGTTCAAGTATTCCCAAGCAACCAGTTAGGTACGGCGAAGGAACATATTCAGATGGTGCGAGATGGTCAGCTGCAAGGCACGCTTTCTCCAGTGGGTCCGCTTGCCGGTTACTACCCGCGTATTGGTGTATTGGATGTACCATTTGCGTTTGATAACAATGCGTCTACCTATGAAGTACTTGATGGCAAGTTTGGTAAGGCTTTAGCGGGTGATATTGAGTCAGAGCTAAAAGACGTCAAAATTCTTGGCTTCCCTGATACAGGTGGCTTTTTCTCAGTCACAAACTCCAAGCGCGCTATTGAAGGCCTTGATGACTTTAAAGGCTTACGTATTCGTACCATGACGCTGCCAACACACCAAAAAATCATTCAATCTCTGGGCGCAGAAGCTTACCCACTTTCTTGGGGCGAAGTGTATTCATCACTGCAAACGGGCGTGATTGATGGTCAGATGAACCCAGTACCGACGGTCTCTTTTGCCAAGTTCAACGAAGTGCAGAAATATCTAACACTGACGAATCACCTATTTGCCCCGTACACCTTTATGGTCAATAAAAGTTTCTACGATGGTTTAACAGAAGAGGAGAAGAAGATTGTTTCTGACGCGGTGGAGATTGCGTTGAGTGCTAACCGAGGTCTTTCTCGTCTGATTGAAGCATCAAGTGATCGTGGTTTAGAAGGGCTGAAAAAGCGTATGAAAGTCAACTCACTAACGGCGGAACAGCGTGAGTCAATGCGACAAGCGACGCAGCCAGGCGTAATTGCTTACGTGAAAGAGACACATGGCGACAAAGGTACGGAACTGCTGAATCTATTCCTAGAGGAAGTTGATAAAGCCAACCAGTCTACCTATTTGAAATAGGCTCTCTCCAGCCACTTGCCCCAACAAGCGTTGGGGCTTTTTTGTTTCTATGGGAAAAGTAGTAAGTCACTCTATCGATAGGAGGACTCAGATATTTAGCTTTTCAGATCCCTAAAAACACAAAAGCTGGCGATTAAGCCAGCTTAGTACGGTTGTATTGCACATTATGAATTTTTGCTTGCGTCTTTGTTCGACTCTTTCCAGTACTGAATGCGTACGCGATGCAATTGTGCTTTTCTCATTTTCTTCATGATAATCCCTCACGTTTATAGAAAATTGCTCTTTCTTGAGCTTATGTGAATCAAGTTCCTCATGAACAGGAAACAATGTAGCCATCAATTCGGCAAAGATCTAGGGGTTTGATCACATTTTTTTGAGTGAACGGCGTTCCTTATGCATAAAAAGTGAACCATAGCGCAGTTTAATAAGCCTGACATGTAAGTGGAATATTTCTGCCTTCTATAATTAATCTATCTGAAACAGTAGGTTAACGTATTTGTCACTTTTCGGTTCTACGATTTGCACGCATTTTTATAAAAATACTCAGCAAGGAGTCAGCAATGTGCCCAACTTCAAACAAGAAGCGTGATGATCAAGATTCTGAATTCAGTCAAATGATTGATGCTCGATTATCCCGTCGTCGATTTTTGGCAGGTACAGCCGCGGTAAGCGCAGGTGCATTCTTATCGCTAAACCCAATTACTAAAGCTTTTGCGGCAACAAGCGAAAGCTCACTACTCAATTTTGAAGCAGTACCAGCCTCAACGGCAGACGCGTTTATTGTGCCGAAAGGTTACAAGGCGACACCGTTACTTTCATGGGGAGACCCAATCTTCCCGAGTGCGCCAGCATTTGACCCAAGCGGTAAACAAGACTCAAAAGCTCAACTTAGTCAGTTTGGTGATAACACCGATGGTATGAGTTTGTTCCCAATCAGCGAAGATCGTGCGGTTATTGCAGTGAACAACGAGTACACCAACTATGAGCTTCTGTTTGATCATGGTGGTAAAGCCATGACTGCTGATGATGTACTTAAAGCGCAAGCAGCGCATGGTGTAACGGTATTTGAAATTGTTCGCTCTGGTGGTCAGTGGAAGCTAGATATTAACGGTAAATTAAACCGCCGCATTACCGCCAATACGCAAATGCAGTTAACGGGTCCTGCTGCGGGTCATGACTTGATGAAGACCAAGCTTGACCCATCTGGTATGAAACCACTGGGTACCTTTAATAACTGTGCCAATGGACAAACGCCTTGGGGCACTTACCTAACGTGTGAAGAAAACTTCAACGGTTACTTTGGTACCAGTGGTAGCGCTGACGTTTCCGACGATCACAAGCGTTACGGCGTGAAAGCAGCCAAGAGCAAGTATCAATGGCATGACACCGATGAACGTTTCGACGTTGCGAGACACCCGAATGAACCGCATCGTTTTGGTTGGGTTGTTGAAATTGATCCGAACGACCCTACATCAACGCCACTTAAGCGTACCGCTCTGGGGCGCTTCAAACATGAAAACGCAGCATTACTGATTAATGGCGATGGTCATGTGGTGGTTTACCTTGGTGATGATGAACGCGGCGAGCATCTGTACAAATTTGTCTCTAAGAACAAATATCAGCCGGGTAACGATAAAGCGAATCGCGATTTGCTAGAAGAAGGCACATTGTATGTGGCCAAGTTTGAGTTTGACTCTCAAGAGCTGAAAGGCAAAGGCCAATGGCTAGAGCTTACTCACGGGAAGAACGGCTTAACCAAAGAAAACGGCTTTAATGACCAAGCGGAAGTGATGATTTTTGCCCGTCGCGCTGCAACACAAGTGGGCGCAACGACAATGGATCGCCCTGAATGGGTTGCGGTTCATCCGGATAATAAGCATGTGTTCTGCACTTTGACTAACAACAAATACCGCGGTGTTAAAGAAGGTCAGCCAGTTGGTGGGCCAAACCCACGCCAAGAAAACCACTATGGTCAGATTGTTCGCTGGGTACCACAGAATGATGATCATGCCAGCGACAGCTTTGACTGGGATCTATACCTAATTGCGGGTAACCCAGAAGTGCACAAAGGCAACTTGTATGCGGGTAGTGAGAATATCAATGCCAGCAATATGTTCAATAGCCCAGATGGTATCGGTTTTGATAAAGCAGGTCGCTTGTGGATTCAAACTGACGGTAATTACTCGAACAAAGGCGATTTTGCAGGGCAGGGCAACAACCAAATGCTGTGTGGTGACCCGATGACGGGTGAAGTTCGCCGCTTCCTAACAGGTCCAATTGCTTGTGAGATCACTGGTTTAACCTTCTCTGCAGACAGTAAGACCATGTTTGTTGGTGTGCAGCACCCTGGCGAAAAAGGCGCGCCGTCTCATTTCCCTGCCGGTGGCGAGAGCAAACCGCGTTCAACCATTATGGCGATTACCCGCGAAGATGGCGGCGTGATTGGCGCATAACTAATAAAGAGATAAAACTTAAGCCCCGGATGGAGACATTCGGGGCTTTTTGTTTTAGATGGGATTTCTCTGACTTTGTTTACATTGCTCGTACATAGATGCACCTGGTTATTGATACCGTGCGTGCTAACTGTAACTAAATGTAAATAAGTAAAGCTCCTTGCTCTTTACTGCTAGCGCCTATGAATAATCATCACCCCAGCCACAAGATGCGAAATCATGATCAAGAAGCAAAGTTATTTCGAAATCGCGCTGTTGCAGCGTTTATCGGAATGGTGGTTCTGCTCGGTGTACTGGTCGCCAATCTTTATCGATTAGAAGTTAAACAAGTTGATTACTACACCACCCGAGCGAATGACAATCGTATCCAAGTGCTGCCGATAGCGCCTACTCGCGGGTTGATCTACGACCGCAACGGTAAAATTCTTGCCAACAACTTTCCAGTTTACGTACTTGAGATGACTCCGGAAAAGGTTAAAGACTTAAATGGCTCTATCGCTAAGCTTAAACAAGTTATGCAGCTGTCTGATTCTCAAATAGAGCGGATGACGCAGCCTCATGGTAAACGCTTTAAGCCAGTTGTGGTTAAAAATGGCCTCACGGAGCAAGAGGTCGCCAAGTTTTCCGTTCATCAGTATGAGCTTCCGGGCTTTTCAATCGATGTTGATATGAAGCGAGACTACCCATATGGCGAGGTGCTGACTCATGTATTGGGCTATGTTGCACATATCAATGATCGTGACCTAAAACAGCTAGAAGAAAGTGGCGAACTGGCAAATTATCGTGCGACTAAAACCATTGGCAAATTGGGAATAGAAAAGTACTACGAACATACTCTGCATGGTAAACAAGGCTATCAAGAAGTTGAGGTAAACAGCCGCGGCCGAATTATCCGTACTATCGAATATGTTCCTCCTGTTGCGGGGCAGGATCTGGTGCTTAATATCGACGTAGACTTACAACAATTTGTCTTCAAGCAGTTAGACAATCGCGAGGGCAGTGCGGTTGTGCTCGACCCACGTGATAATAGTGTCCTTGCTATGGTTTCAAGTCCGAGTTATGACCCGAACCTGTTTGTTGAAGGCATTTCGAGCAAAGCTTACAACAAGTTGCTTAATGACCCATTTCATCCGTTAGTCAACCGAGCGACATTGGGTGTGTACCCACCAGCTTCCACGATAAAACCTTTTATGGCCATTGCTGGCTTAAGCGAAGGCATTATTCAACCCGATACCGTGCGTGACGATCATGGTGCATGGCACATCCCAGGTTTAACCAAGCAGACTAAAGTATGGCGCGATTGGAAGCGTTGGGGGCATGGTCCAGTTGATGTCACTTTGGCGATTGAAGAGTCCGTCGACTCGTTTTTCTATCATATCGCCTATGAGTTAGGGATTGACCGCATTTCCGACTGGATGAATATGTTTGGTTTTGGTCGGCTTTCTGGGATCGATATTCCGGAAGAAACACGCGCCAATATGCCAACACGGGAGTGGAAGGAGTCACGCTATCGTCAGCCATGGTATAAGGGCGATACCGTTCCGATTGGTATTGGTCAGGGGTATTGGACAGCAACGCCGCTGCAAATCGCTAAAGCAACCTCCGTATTGGTCAACCATGGTGAGGTTATCGCTCCTCATCTATTCCGTAACACCTTGCCTCATGGGGTGCCCTTCCACCAAGAAGCGCCTAAAGCGGTGAAAGTTGCAAGTCAGATTGAAGGAGTCAGTGATGCTTCTTGGGATATTGCTATCAACGCCATGCGTCTGGTGAACTCGGGCAGTCGAGGTTCAGGTCGACGAGCATTTAAGGGCGCGAGTTATTGCAGTGGTGGTAAATCAGGTACTGCACAGGTGTTTGGTCTCAAGAAAGATCAGGTCTACAACTCTAAAGAGCTGAGTTATGACTTACTCGACCATGGTTTATTTACCGCTTTTGCTCCATGCGATCAGCCAAAATATGTCGCGACTGTCGTGATTGAACATGGTAACGGTGGCTCAAAGGTTGGCGCTCCGTTTATACGTAAGGTGTTTGATTACCTCGAAATTGGCAATGATGATAAACCAAAGCAGCATCAGACCTAAATCGAAAAGCTTGAGTAGATTAAATGGGGCGTTGTGCCCCATTTTTTTAGTTCTACAGATAGTTTGAGGATAATTATGCGCTCAAAGGCATAAAATTTGTGATCTTTAAACAATTAAGCACTAAATATAGTTGCTTCATATGTACGGTATAACTATATTGAAAAGGTATCCCACATAACTTTAAGGTGTAGAGACTGAGTAAACTCCCAGAGTGAATACGAACAAACTGAACGCAGAGAGACACAGGGCTTAGCGTCCAACCCGCTAAGAGTGCCATCAAAAACGTATAAGAATTAAGTATTTTCAAAGGCCTTTTGCTTTTCCCCTCTTTAAATAGTCGCACTTTCTAGTTATCGATACATTGTCTGATAACCATGGAGGAGGTTTGGCTATGTTACCACTAGGTTTATTCGCATTAGGTGTATTCGTATTCTTAGGTTGCTGGGTTGTTCAACACGGTTTACCCGTTCTCGGCATGAAGCTTGATGAAGCGGATTTGCTGCTCATCTCAGAAATGTCTGGTGAAGACGTTCTCGAAGCATAAAGCGCAAAAATAGAGAGAAAAAGGAGCCGATAGTGGCTCCTTTTTTAGTTTTGCTATCTTTGTAATTGTTCTCGAATCACATCTTTCACGGTGTTAAATCTTGCTGGAAGTTGTCGGTGACGCTTAGTGAGTAGGTAGAGTGTTTCGATAACTTCCTTATGAGGTTGGTAAATCGCAACTTGCTCTCTAAGTGGAAAAGTATCTAAAGCACTTTTAGGCAGAATGGTAAATCCATGCCCTTTAGCGACAGGCAGTAAAATCTGGTTAAGTTGATTAACATAGCCCGTGATTGGTAGTTTATGAATATTAACTCTTTCTAGTTCTTCCTCACCACAACGTGAAAAATAGAGTGAAAGGTAGTGCTCAGCATCAGGGTGACGAATTAGCCCTATTTTTTTTAGCTGATCTTCATCGAGTGCCTTGGTTGCCAGTGGCTTAGGCATCATCAAACAAAGAGGCTCTTGTCCAAATTGTTCTGAATCTACTCTTGGGTCTGAAGGTTCATGTGTCACGATTCCCAAATCCATATCCCCAGAGATGATTTCTGCAAGAATCTTATGATGTGGAGCCGCTTCTAAATAGGTAATTAGTTGAGGGTATTTACATTGTAAATCAAGCAGTCGAGGGTAAAGTGATAGTGCCAAAGAGCCAGAGCATGAAAGGGAAACAGTGCCGGAACGAGGGTCATCCTGATTAAGGGATTGAAGCATTTGCGCCTGCTGAGTATCTAAATGATTGGCGTAGTCATAGACCGTTTTCCCTGCTTCAGTAATTTCAAAACTTTTGTTGTACCTTTTTATCAGAGCGTGTCCGCAGGCTTGTTCTAGTTTCTTAATGTGCTGACTCACCCCCGGTTGTGTCATAAATAATTTGTCAGCGGTTTTGGTGAAGTGACCAGTGTCGATAAGAGTGACAAACGTCTTCAACCAGATAGGGTTCAACATGGCTTCTACTCATAATAAAAAATTATCTTGTTTAGTTTAAACGATAACAAAAAATTCAAGAAGTGAAGGTTTAAAACACACTTTGAAACGACTCAAAATGGATTTTTGATAGCAAATGATGCAATTACGTTAATTTTATTGTTATCATCTGCGGGAAATAGTCGGGGAGCCTAACCATTATGGAAAGGGCTGAGATCGCAATGCGAGACCCGTTGAACCTGATTCAGTTAGCACTGACGTAGGGAACTATGCGCACATTACCTTACTGGTTTGTGCACTCGTATTCGATGGATTGATCACCTCATTTTCTGATCCCTTCTTTCGTGGCCGAGAGTTCCTGTACGTCTTGTAGTAGGAGCAATAATGCCACATTCACAAGACACGACTCCAATCGTATTAACCATCGCGGGCTCAGACAGCGGCGGCGGTGCAGGCATTCAAGCCGATATCAAAGCAATCTCTGCCACGGGTGGTTACGCATGTTCGGTGATTACCGCTATCACGTCGCAAAACACGCTTGGTGTATCTGCTATTCACCCGATTCCTCTTGAGCATATAAAAAGTCAATTGGATGCGGTGTTTACCGATCTCAATGTTGTCGCCGTCAAAGTTGGTATGTTGGCAGATTCTGAGATCATCAAAGTGGTTGCCGATAAAATTCGTCAGTACCAACCTAAACACCTTGTGGTCGACCCAGTCATGGTTGCGACCAGTGGTGACCTTCTTCTTGAAACCAACGCTATCTCAACTCTCAAGCAAGAGTTACTACCGCTTGCTGACTTAATCACGCCCAACTTGCCGGAAGGCGCTGCCTTAATTGGTGGCGCAGTGCCGCAAGATGAGGACCAAATGGGAGCAATGATCAGTGAGCTTCGTGCACTTGGCGCCAAAGCTGTACTGCTTAAAGGCGGCCACTTAGAGAAAGACGACAACAGTAATGATCTACTCATCATGGCTGAAAGTAGCGAGTTGATTAGCGCTAAGCGAGTGGCGACGAAAAACACTCATGGCACAGGTTGTACTTTGTCCTCGGCGATTGCTTCATATTTGGCTCAAGGTAACCGTCTGCACAAATCGGTTTATCTTGGTAAGCAGTATATTTCTCAGGCTATTGCCAATGCGGACAAGCTAGAGGTGGGCCAAGGTCACGGGCCCGTGCATCATTTCTTCTGTGGCCATACAAATGTCCGTTAGTAACCCATCGTCGACTTCATACTCAGCACAGGCAATTGGTATTGAGTTACACGATGCGCACCTGCTCTATCGAGACAGCCAAATAGCGACCTTATCTGGCCTCAATATGTTTGTTCCTGCTGGTCAATGGACATGTTTATTGGGTCGAAGTGGATGTGGCAAAACGACACTGCTGCGTTATTTGGCTGGTTTGCTCAGTGACAAGGTCGAGTGGACAGGCCAACTAGCCCTCACCCATGGTCGTTCTTTGCAAGGTCAGGTGGCCTATATGGCGCAACAAGATCTGTTACTCCCCTGGTTAAATGTTTTGGACAACGTACTGCTAAGCCGCAAGTTTGATGCAACGGAGCATAGTTCAATAGAAAGCCAGCTACAGGCCGAGCGATTACTGGATTCTGTTGGTTTGGCAGATTACCAACAGGCAATGCCTTCGCAGCTTTCAGGTGGTATGCGTCAGCGTGTCGCTTTGGCTCGTACGCTGATGCAAGACAAACCGGTGGTGTTAATGGATGAGCCCTTTTCCGCGCTGGATGCCGTTACCAGATATAAGTTGCAGAACTTATCGGCAAGCTTACTTAAAGATAAGACAGTGGTCTTAATTACTCATGATCCGCAAGAAGCGGTCAGGCTCGCAGACCAACTGTATTTGCTTCAAGGTCGTCCAGCTCATGCGCAGCGGTTATCCGTGCCTGATGCGCAACCTCCAAGAACCATTGATGCACAGTGCGCCGAGTTGCAACAAGCCATTTTGACTCAGTTGGAGCAAGATTATGAGTGAACTATCGAGTCTCAAAATTGCTCAACGCCAAAGTGATATGACGCGACAAATGACGCACCCAGTGGCTCGAATAGTGATTAGCCTCTTGGTCATTCTTGGCTTGTGGCAGGCCGTGGTTGTTACCTTTGATATGCCGAGCTTTATCTTGCCTGCGCCCATGGAAGTGCTCTCTCGGCTTGTAACGCGATTTGATGTGTTGATGAAGCACACCTTAGTCACCGGGCAAGAGATCATTTTAGGTTTATTACTGGGCTTGGGAATGGGACTGATGTTTGCTCTGCAAATGTTGCTGTTTAAGCCGCTTAAGCGTTGGTTGCTACCGGTCCTGATTGCCAGTCAGGCTATCCCTGTATTCGCCATCGCACCAGTATTGATGCTGTGGCTAGGTTATGGCATTGCATCCAAAGTGGTTATGGCCGCAATCATTATCTTCTTTCCGGTGACAACCTGCTGCTATGACGGACTTAGAAATACTCTAACGGGCTATTTGGACCTAGCTAAAACCATGGGGGCGAGTAAGTGGCAGTTACTAAAACATATTCAGCTTCCAGCGGCGTTACCAACATTAGCTTCAGGCATCCGCGTGGCCGTGGTCATTGCGCCAATTGGTGCGGTGGTTGGTGAGTGGGTTGGCTCAAGTGCGGGTCTTGGCTATCTAATGTTGCAAGCCAATGCGCGAATGATCATTGATGAAATGTTTGCCGCACTCTTCATACTCGCTTTGCTCTCCGTTTCGCTTTACTTCATTACCGATAAATTACTTAAAAAGTTTATTCCTTGGGAAAATCAATAAGAAAGGACACTCCGTGAAAACGACAAATAAACTCAGTGCAGTGGCACTAATGACATCTCTATTTTCTGTAAATGCATTTGCTGCGGATAAAGAGCTTACTCTGATGCTAGATTGGTTCGTCAACCCAAACCATGGGCCAATTGTGATAGCGCAAGAGCGTGGTTACTTCAAGCAACAAGGTATTGAAGTGAATATTCAAGAGCCGGCTGACCCAAGCACACCGCCAAAATTGGTGGCGGCGGGTAAAGTTGACTTGGCTATCTCTTATCAACCAAGCCTCACTATCGACGTGGCTGCGGGTCTACCGCTTATTCGCTCTGCAACCTTAATTGCGACTCCATTGAACACACTAATGGTGCTAGATAATGGTAAGAATGACACTCTAGCCGATTTAAAAGGTAAGAACATTGGTATCGCGATTGCGGGCAATGAGGAAGCAACGATTGGCACCATGCTGGGTCAAGAAGGGGTGAAGTTTTCCGACGTAAACATCATTAATGTCGGCTGGGCACTGTCATCGTCTCTGGCATCTGGCAAAGTGGATGCGATTTGGGGCGGGTTACGTAACTTCGAAACTAATCAACTGGAACTTGAAGGCTACAAAGCCAAAGCCTTCTATCCTGAAGAGCACGGTGTGCCGACTTATGATGAGTTAGTCTTCGTTGCCAATGCGAAAAGCTATGATGCAGAGGCAATCAAAGCGTTCAATAAAGCGCTTGAGCAGGCAACGACTTATATTGTTAACCACCCGCAGCAATCATGGAAAGAGTTTGTTGCTTACTCGCCAGATACGCTCAATAACGAGCTCAACCAGCGTGCGTGGAACGATACATTGACGCGTTTTGCGCTGCGTCCATCAGCGGTAGATCATAAACGTTACGATGACTATGCCGAGTTTATGTACTCACAGAAGCTGATTGAAACCTTGCCGAAAGCCGCGGACTACGTGCCGGAGATTAACTGATGAAATACAGCGACTTAATTACCGCTTGCCAAGCTGATTGGCAAGAGTATACACAGCACAGTTTTGTTCAGCAATTGGCCGTCGGAACGTTACCTCAAGAGTGTTTCTTACACTACTTGAAGCAGGATTTTCTGTTCCTCAAGCAATATGCACGTGCTTACGCGCTGGCGATTTACAAAGCACGTAATCTTGAAGATATGCGTCGTGCATTACCGAGCGTTTCTGATCTACTTGAGACAGAAATCAACCATCACGTGACCTATTGTGGTCAGTGGGGACTAACGGAAGCGGATCTGGAGAATGAGCCTGAAGACTTTGGTACTGTTGCTTATACTCGCTATGTTTTAGACGCAGGTATGACGGGTGATCTCGTTGAGCTGTATGCTGCATTGGCTCCGTGCTCGATCGGTTATGCGGTGATTGGTAAAGCCCTGTTAGAAAGTTCTGATACCCAGTTAGAAGGCAATCCTTATCGAAGCTGGATAGAACTTTACGGTGGTGAGGAGTTTCAGTCTGGAGTGGCTCAAGGCGCAGAACACTTTGATCAGTTACTCGAAGAGATAGAGAGCAATAGTCAGAAGGGGCAAAACCTAATTCATGTCTTTAAGACAGCAACTAGAATGGAAGTAGCATTCTGGCAGCAAGGGATTGATGCCAACCTATAGACCTTTTCTGGGGGAGGGGAGTAAGCGCACATATTGCTGTGCTAGCTTCCTTCTTCCTCAGCAAGTTCTCTTTTTGCCAACATATCAAGCTCTTCTTGAGTGATAAGTTCATACGCATGGCTGAGCGTTTGGTCAGCCATCGTAGACTTGAGTTTTAAAGACAGACGTCTCTTCTGCCTTGGGCTTAGATCCTCAATACACTGAAGTATGCGTTCAAAGTCACGTTCTTCAATCACACTATTTTCCTCCTCACAATCACCTAGCCGATAAGCTACCCAGCATAAATATGATGCGATGAGCGATTGTATTTTTGAGATTAAAGGAGTCTTCTTGGTTATGCAATCACACTTATAGCTTAATTATCTTAATTTAACTGTGCACAGCCAAGAGGTAGAGGGCGCGATACTGTTGCTGCTTGGTGCAACCGACATTCTGCGAGTTATATGCCAAATGATGAGGCTTTGTCAGCAAATGTATATTTGTGATGTGGTCAGCGAGGGTGCTCTATCTTTCACCAAATTGACATTAAGTTGATAAATTTCCCATGTGTTCTCGACTATTATGCTGAATCGAGTTTTTTGCTTGCTGTGATTCCAGATGATTAAAAAAATATTCCAAGACAAACGTGAAGGCCTACTGCTATTACTTGGCTTTTTGCTCATTATTGCGCCAATGTCTCTATTTGTTAGTCACATCGATCTTTTATCTGAGGTCAGTGACGCAACAGGAGTTAGCTTTACGGCCATTACTGAGTCCGCAGGTTCTAAAGGCTTTCTTATTACCTTGTCAATCCTTGTACTCATGAGCTGGAAAGTCATCGGCTTCAATCGCGAATTTTTGGCTAAGCTTTTCCAACTTGGGGTGATTCTTGTTATCGGCTTTGCTGCCAAGACTGGCCTTAAACATGTCACAGAAAGCCCAAGACCTTACACTGAATTATTAACTCACCAACTTCTCATTCCTAACCCTGTACATTTCTACAAATTAGATGCGATACAGAAAGAAGAGGTGATCAACGAAATCTCACAGCAGGTGTCGCCGTGGCGCACCAGTCACTGGCAAGGTGAAAAAGATTACTCATTCCCTTCAGGGCACACAATTTTTGCATCCATCTGTTTAGCATTTTTTGGCGGGCTATTTATGCAGCATAAACGCTACGGTTTGGCGTTAATGGTTGGTGTGTGGGCCATCTGTGTTGGTTATAGCCGTCTATGGCTGGGCATGCATAGGCCAATCGATCTTGTTGGCTCGATTCTATTTGTTGCTGCCGTTTATACCTTGATGCCAAGCTTTTCTCAATTAGGTCAATGGGTGATGCTGAGACTGAAGTATCCTACCCATGTTCATCGTTAGTTGATTTCACCTATACCAACTTAGGGCTCTAGTTTAGAGCCCTTTTTTATTTAACAGTCTATAAATAAACAGTAATGATTTGGTTAGGTTTCATTTGGCATTGTTGTCTAACTATTGTTCGCTGTTTAGTATCGAAAATTCTACTTCGCTCGTTATAAGGATACTCAATGACTTCGGAGACGATTGCGCTAACCCTTGCTAGTGTTGGCTTACTGGGTTTGATTTGCCAATGGGTGGCATGGCAGCTAAAACTTCCTGCTATTTTATTTCTGCTCATCGCTGGTTTACTAGTGGGCCCTGTGCTTGGCTTGTTTTCTCCCCAAGAAGCGTTAGGGGACCTCTTCTTTCCTGTGATTTCTTTAGCAGTAGCCGTGATCCTTTTTGAAGGTAGCTTAACTCTAAATTTTAAGCAGATTAAAGGGATCAGTAAGAGTGTTTGGAGCATAGTAACGCTTGGCGCTGTGGTGTCATGGATTATTACCACCGTAGCGACGCACTATTTGTTAGGTCTAGATTGGTCATTGGCGTTCTTATTCGGCAGCCTGACGGTGGTCACTGGACCCACTGTGATTGTCCCTTTATTACGAACGGTCAGACCAAACTCTAAACTCTCCAATATTTTACGTTGGGAAGGGATACTGATTGATCCTCTGGGTGCGCTGTTTGTGGTGATGGTGTACGAGTTTATTGTCTCGCATAGTCAAATGCACAGCTTAGCGGTATTTGGTCTGATTATGGTGATTGGTTTTTCCGTAGGCATCGCTGCAGGCGTGCTAGTTGCCGCTATGATTCGCCGCCACTGGTTACCGGAATACTTACAGCCTTTTGCCGTGCTGACGATTTTGCTCGGTGTGTTTGCACTCTCGAATTATCTAGAGCATGAGTCGGGTCTGTTGACGGTGACAGTGATGGGTATTTGGTTGGCAAACGCTAAGGGAGTCAACATCAGTCATATTCTTCACTTTAAAGAAAACCTGACTATTTTGTTTATTTCTGGTTTGTTTATTCTTCTTGCGGCTCGAGTTGAGTTAACGGATTTTGCTCAGCTAGGTTGGGCGGCACTAGCATTGTTTGTTGTCATTCAATTGGTATCGCGCCCAGTTTCAATCTTCTTATCCACCATGCGAAGTAATCTAGAGATTAAAGAGAAAGCCTTTCTTGCTTGGGTGGCACCAAGAGGCATTGTTGCGGCAGCGGTGTCATCTCTATTTGCCATTAAGTTAACTCAGCAAAATGTTGAGCAAGCCAATCTACTGGTGCCGCTTATTTTCATGGTCATCATCGGCACCGTGGTACTACAAAGTGCCACGGCTCGTCCGGTTGCCAATCTACTTGGAGTTGCTGAGCCCGCGCCGAGAGGCTTTCTAATTGTTGGCGCTAACGACGTCGCGAGAACCTTGGGTAAAGCGATTCAAACCTATGACTGCCGCGTGCTTATGTCAGACACCAACTGGGACTACGTCAGTAAAGCGCGAATGGGTGGCTTTGACAGCTATTACGGCAATCCAACATCGAGTCATGCTGATGAATACCTTGATTTGATTGGGATAGGGCAGGTGTTAGCGGTGACCCCCGACCAGCACTTAAACTCGGTGGCGAGTGTTCATTTCTCGAATGAATTTGGTCATCGTAAAGTGTTTAGCCTGCAAGATAAGAAAGAGCAAGAGAGGTTAGATAAGCACAGTCATAACTCGGAACATGCCTATTCCTTGTTGCTAGGAGGTAGCACAAGTTACAAAAAGCTGGCGAGTCTAATCAGCCAAGGCGCTGAAATTAAACACACCAAGCTCAGTGATAGCTTTGGCTACGAGGATTACCAAGAGCAGTATAAATCGGCAACAGTGGTCCCTTTGTTTATTGTTAATGGTAAAAATCAGATCCAAGTGTTGGCTCAAGCGGATGAATCCTCGCCTGCGAGTGGTGATATTGTCATTTCATTAGTGAAAGAGAGTTAACGATTAACCTTATAGCCATTGCTTTTTAGTGCCTATTTCAACGATTTGTGATGCATAGCCATCTCCATTTTTGATCTAACGCAATCAAGCTTGTGACTACCTCTTTTGGGGTGGTCGAATACAATGACAACTCACATAAACTAGAGCGTAAACAACTACAATTAACATGGTTATACGTATAAGAAGCCGAATACAGAGAAGTACTCTGTTAGAAGAGGCTTCAACTAGGACAATGTGATGAGCAAGCCTAAAACGACAACTTCTGAAAGCCGTCGGCGATTTTTACGCGATACGGCGCGAACGGCTGCAGGTGTGGGCGCCGCAGCAACTATCTTGGGTTTACAGTCAGTACAAACACAAGCGCGAGACGGCAGCGGAGTGCCCGTTCGTCCGCCTGGGACGCTGGCTAAAGGAGAGTTTGAAAAAGCCTGCACACGTTGCGGACTCTGTGTTCAAGCTTGCCCCTATGACACGCTAAAACTCGCGACATTACTTTCATCTGTAGAGTCAGGTACACCTTACTTTAACGCCCGCGATATCCCTTGTGAGATGTGTGAAGACATTCCTTGTGTTGTTGCTTGCCCGAGTGGCGCTCTCGATCCTTCTTTGACGGATATTGATGATGCACGCATGGGCACGGCAGTGCTCATTGACCATGAAGCCTGTCTTAACTGGCAAGGGCTGCGCTGTGACGTTTGTTATCGAGTTTGTCCGTTAGTGGATGAGGCGATTACGCTTGAACATATTCGTAATGAACGTACTGGTTACCACGCCAAGCTCATTCCTACCGTTCACTCCGATAAATGTACCGGTTGTGGTAAATGTGAGCAGGCCTGTGTTACTGAAGTGGCAGCGATTAAGATTATTCCAACCGAACTTGCGAAGGGAAAAATGGGCTCTCACTACCAATTGGGTTGGGAAGAAGTGACTAAGCCTCTTGGCAATAGTGAACCAGATAGGGTGATTCCATCTGGGGCACTAGAAACCTTAGGAGGGAGCAAGTAATGGCTAAGAATTTGGCGAAAGACGCGGGTAAAGAGGCAAGGCAAAAACTTGGCTGGTGGCATGCTCATCGCTTTTTGATTTTACGCCGCTTGTGTCAGTTTGGCGTGATTGGGCTGTTTCTACTTGGTCCAACGATTGGGATTCTAAAAGGCAACCTTTCATCTAGCCTGCTGCTTGATACCGTGCCGCTGACCGATCCTCTCATTTTCATGCAGATTGCCTTTACTGGGCATATGCCAGAACTGAGTGCCATTATTGGCGTGGCGATTGTAGTGGTTTTCTATGCTTTGATTAGTCCTAGAGCCTTTTGCGGTTGGGTGTGTCCAATGAACGTCGTGACCGACTTTGCTGCTTGGCTCAAACGTAAGCTAGAGATCAAAGCGAGCTTTCGTTGGAACCCTCAGTTGCGTTACTGGCTGTTATTGGCGCTGCTGATTGGTAGTGCCGCTTCCGGTACCGTGCTGTGGAACTGGATTGACCCCGTTGCCGCGCTCCACAGAGGGATTCTATTTGGTATGGGCGCAGGCTGGATTCTCATTCTGTTGGTGTTTATCGTCGACTTGCTGTTGGTTGATCATGGTTGGTGCGGACATTTATGCCCACTCGGTGCGACTTATGGGGTGATTGGGCGTAAGAGTGTTATTCGAGTTACTGCCACGAACCGAGAAGCATGTACCAAGTGTATGGACTGCTACAACGTCTGCCCAGAACCTGTGGTGCTGCGTCAACCGCTTAAAGAAGGTGATAGGCGAGTGATGGATCAGAATTGCATGAGTTGTGGTCGGTGTATTGATGTTTGCCCTGAGCATGTTCTTGAGTTCAAAACCATATTTAAGTCAAAGCCTGAATAAACTGAAACCACGACAATAGGTCGTGGTTTTTATTTGCAGGCTTGCTCACCAATTTCCATTTCTTGTAGTTTTCTCTGTATTGCCTCGATTGCCATCACCACGGCAATCGGTGGCTTTTGGGCATAGGCGTGTAAAGCGTATAGGTTAGTCTCTGGTAGCTGATAACTGGGCAAGCAAGGGGTGAGCGTCGGATATTGCTTGATAAGGAATTCCGGTATGATTCCAACACCTAGGCCTAATGAAATCATAGTGGCTACTTGATTGATTGTGTTTGCTCTATGGGTGGTAGAGAAACAAAATGTTTTCTCGTTACCTTTGGTTTTGCTCTGTAGCGTGTGGTTAATCTGTTTACGTTGCCAATGGTTGGCCACGTAAGCTGCTGTCGTCAACGTTTCACAAAAGTTGTTTGCCTGACAAAGTACATCTCTAAATGACCCAATCTTTTTTTGACGATAGTTACTATCGACTGATTCGCCGACTCGAATCGCCAAATCAATATCATGCTGCATTAAATCAAGTTGATGATCCTCTGCGATAAGCTCAATTTTAACTTCAGGATAATGAACGAATACGCTTGCAACTGCTGGGGCGACAACACTTTCCATCAAAGCATGAGGAGCAGTAAGGGTGATTGAGCCTGATGGGATAGTCTGAGCTTGTTTTACTTCTTCCCACGCCTGGTCGACGATGGTATTCATCGCTAAACAATGGTGATAGAAGCGTTCTCCTTGCGGCGTCAAACTTTGCTTACGTGTGGTTCGTTTAAGCAATACCGTATCAAGGTCCTGTTCGAGTTGTTTTAAGGCGCTACTCAAAACGGATTTTGATAAATCGAGCTTTTCAGCGGCTTTGGAGATAGAACCATTTTCGATAATGCTAAGGAATAGGCTCATCTGACGATGCTTATTCATTTTATTGTTCTCTTTTATAGAACGGTTAATTCTTATTTGATTGTTTTTCTCCTTTAATCGTAACACTAAACTGAGCGTATTGATTTAGAGGAGAACAAACTATGAGCCAATCCGTATTAGAAGCATGTCAGGCAGGCATCACTGCGTGGAAAACTGCGTTTAACCGACAAGATGCAAAAGGGTGCGCTGAGCAATATGCTCAAGGTACAACGATGCATGCTAAGCCATTTGGTACATTTGAAGGACGTGAACAAATTGAGTCGTTTTGGCAAAGCATCATTGAGCAGGGCTTTGCTGATGTTTCTTACACAGAGACAGAGTGGGAAAAGGTTGATGACACTAGCTACATTTTGACCTCTAAATGGACGATGAATAAAGCATTTGGTGTTGTGCATAAAGAAGTCTGGACGCTACAAAGTGATGGTGAAGCGCGATTAACTTATGATGAGTTTGAAGTGTTAGGTGAACGATAAATAGCTCACGGATCAGTTTGAAACAAGAATGAAGAAAATTAGCCACAACAAAGAGTAGTGGCTAATTGTCATTGTAAATTGCTTAGTAACCCATTAATTGAATCAGATTTTCAGCAGTTTTAACCGCCTCTTTTCGATTGGCAATATTGAGTTTTTGGTACAGGTTACGAATATGGGTTTTAATCGTGGTGCCTGCTACATCAAGCTCTTGAGCGATCTGTTCGTTACTGAAACCGGAATAGATTAAACCTAATACCTGCCATTCACGTTGTGTCAGCGGACTTGTGCGCACTAGCTCGGGAATATTCGGGTGATTGACCAGCTTTTCAATAAATTCTTCATCAAAGTGCACTGAACTACTGCGCTGCGTGGTGGAAATATCTTTCAGTAGTTGCTGGGTACGATGACGCTCTAAATCGCTGAGCTCATTGCTCTTACTTAGTGACTCCAAAATATGACCAACCTTGCTGCCATCAACCAAGAAGTTACCAATGATACCGGTCTGATTAGTCAGAGAAATCGCTTCTTTTAGATGCTGGTGAGCGGATGCATCATCGTTTTGAGACGTTGCTAATACCGCTTCGACAATCAGATTTCGATTGGTATCGGTAACCAGCTCGTTCTCGCTTGCTTGTTGTTGTAAGAACGTCAGGGTTTCTCTGGCTTCGGAGTAGTTTTCTAGCGCGATTTGAGCTCGGGCAATATTGCGCCATTGAAGCTGAGTAAAGTGGTTACAGGCTTGCTCCGGGCGTACTGTCGTTTCAAGCCATTGTTCGATTTCATCGTGCTCGCCACGCGCTTGCCAGAACAGAATCAATGAAAGGGAAGCATTCGCTGTCCAATCCACATGATAGGTCGACTGCTTGAGCAAGTGGGTGATTTGTTCGATGAACTTACCCGCTTTGTCTAGCTCGCCGCGGCCAATCGCAATACGAGCTAGCATCGAATAGCTATGAAGGTGTTTACTTGGGCTGTGATTACCAAGAATATCTAACCCTTTGTAAGCACACTCTTCCGCTTCATCTAAGCGGTTCCAGCACCACAAAATCTGCGCGCGAACACGCAGTAAGAACTCATGCAGTGGTACTTGTTGTAATTGCTGCTCTTCAATCAACTTAAAGGCGTTATCTTGGATCTCAAACGCTGCTTGCACGTAGCCTTGAGCAATCAAGATTTCGCTTTGCTGCAACATTGCCCATAGCGCCTGATGGTAAACTTGATATTGGCGAGCAAGTTTTTCCGTCTGCTGCATCATAGGTAGAGCGCGGCTTAGATGACCAAGTACATGGTTAACCTCACCAACCACTGATGTTGCGACAATACGACTGCGATAAACGGTGCTATCAACTTGGCTTAATGCCAGTTCAGCTAACTCTAACGCTTTTTCCGGTTCATTTTGGTTAATCGCCACTTGCGCTCGCAAGGCATTAAATTCACCTTGCTCTTTGGTGCTCAAACTGACATTGAACTTCGACATCTGTTCGTCAGCTTTTGATAGCAAGTCGCCGACATCGTCATATCTGTGTTGGCTTTGGGCTAACCATGCTTGCAGCATACACAGCTTAGGTTCGCTATAAAGCTGTTCTGGCGTCAGTGTGTTGATGCCTTTTTCAAGTGATTGCAGCTCGCCGCCGTTAAACATCTTCCAGCCATACTGAGTCAAAATGTCTGCCGTCAGTTGGCTATCTTTCGCTTCTTGAGCATGATGCAATGCTTGGTGCGGTGATGAGAGCTTCAGCCAGGCTTTTGCTGCGGACTGATGCAGTTGAGTCTCTTGTTGTGGAATGCGAGCAATACGTTCATGCGCCAAGAATTCTGCAAACAGATTGTGGAAGCGGTACCAGTTGTGCTCACCTTCAAGTGGGTGAATAAACAGACCAAAGCGGTTTAATGACTCAATCATGCTCAGTGCATCTTCACGTTTGGTGAGCTCTGAGACGAGATGATCATTAAAGTGGTCAAGTACAGAACATTGCAGTAAGAACTGACGCGTTTCTTGATCGAGTAAATCAAACACCTCTTCAACTAAGTAATCCCAAAGGTGGGCGTGATTGAACTCGGAGAAAGATTCAGCAGATTGCGCCAAGGTTTTATGTTGATGCTGCGCTTGTAGGGCAATCAATTGCAGCGCAGAAGGCCAGCCCTCAACATAATTACGTAAGTTAGTTGCCGTTGTGTCATCAATGCCATCGGCGACTCGCTGATTGAAAAATCGAGTGGTTTCTTCGGTATCAAATGCCAGCAATTCGTCACCAATTTCGATCATTAGATCGCGGACACGTAGGTTCGCGGTGCCCAGCGGCGGCGCTGCGCGACTGGTAACAACCAAAGTTAAGTTGTCAGGCATATGCTTTAAGAAAAAGCGCATTGCTTCGTGGATTTCATCATCACTAATCAGATGATAGTCATCCAGTACTAGGTAACACTCTTGGTGGAAGCTCGAAATTTCGGTAAAGACTTCACCGAACAGAGAATGAAGGGAAGAGAACTGACGCTTTTCGGCAAGTTTCTGCGAATTTGGACAACTGCCATCCGTCGCTTTATTAAGGGCTTGCAGTAGGTAGTTCATAAAGCGGAACGAATCGTTGTCGCTTTCATCAATACTATACCAACCGACATGTGACTTATCAGATAACCATTGAGCCGCCATTGTTGTTTTGCCGTAGCCCGCTGGAGAACGGAAAAGTACGAGCTTATAACAAGGCGCTTGTTGCAGAAGGTCTAAAACTCTTGGACGAACAATTGCGTTGTGCAGTCGTCCGGGACGCGTCAATTTCGAAGGAATCCACATATTTCTATTCCCTATTCCACCATAGTGTACAAAAAACGACCGTAATCGCTGATGGGTAGGCATGTTACTTGAGAAGCCAAGTCTCGGTTATCGGCCAAGGGTGGGATTTTTGGTTGATTCACACTTTGTGCTGAACTACGCCCCGTAAATGTGATGGGAGTCACTTAAAAGAATGGATGGTAATGAGGTTTAAACACGTGTTTGCACCAAAAGTTATGAAATTTTCATTAGAACGTGAATCTTAATGTGATCGAGTATGCATATTAATCAATTGAGTATTTTGTAAGACACGTAAGTTTAATACATCAGTTGTAGGGTAAATTCGTTGGCGGTGTGATCTCAATCACCAGGACTCTGACTTGTTAAAAATTTAATGAGAGTTAGATCACTGAGTCTTGGTTAGTACGCCCTCTACGCCCTGTGTCCTCCTCCCAATACGCCGTCTAGGTAGGAGGATGTTTCGAAGATTATATCCATGCACGATATGTCACAGATGGATTAGAACTAATAAGTGAGATTTCTCTGATGAAACCTACGCAACAGAAAAAATTTGATAAAGCTGCATTCCAAGAAAGTGTAAAGCAACACTTATCGACTACTTACGCGAAGACCGAAGCAACCGCAACGCCGCGTGATTGGTACTTAGCGATGGGCCGTGCACTGGCTGAGCTAACAACATTAGATCTTCTTAAGACTGAACAAGATCCTAAGATTCAGAACGCGAAAAGCGTTAACTACTTATCTCTAGAATTCCTCATCGGTCGCCTAACCGGTAACAACCTAATCAGCATGGGTTTGTACGAGCAAATCACACAGGCGATGGAAGAAATGGGCCGCAACTTAACTGACCTATTAGAAGAAGAGCGTGATCCTTCACTAGGCAACGGTGGTTTAGGTCGTCTAG